>CAYJEZ010000015.1:26609-28871 GCA_964369215.1 uncultured Eubacteriales bacterium | reverse complement strand
TTTTTGCTGTTAATAAATAAACCTTAAATATGTAATTCTTACTTTTAAAAAAAATTAATATTTATTTATTACATATTTTTTTATTTATTACATATTAAAGTCCCCGAAATTAGACAAGTATTACGATTTCATATCTTTTTATATATCCAATTTTTCATGTTCAAAATATGTAACAATTTGTTATTTTACATATTAGTCTTTACATATTGAATATTTTATTAACGAGTTGTATAATGTAACAATAATCAAGAAAGAGTGAGGTGGTTTTATGGCTAAATCTATCAAAAAAAATGCAATTGATGGGTTCATCCCTAGAAAAGTATCTTGGAAAGAAGATATTTTGAATAACAAATACATATACTTAATGCTATTACCTGTAGTAATATACTATGCAGTATTTCATTATGTACCAATGGGCGGACTGATTATTGCTTTTCAAGACTACAACCCGATGAAAGGGTTTTCTGAAAGTGAATATGTAGGCTTTTTACACTTCATCGACTATTTAACAGGACCATATGCATGGAGAACTATATCTAATACCATATTGCTAAATGTATACGCTCTAGTCTTTGGTTTTCCTGCCCCAATTATTTTAGCACTATTATTAAATGAGGTTAAAAATAAAAAATTTAAAGCCGTAAATCAAACAGTTAGTTATATGCCACACTTTATATCTTTTGTTGTTGTTGGTGGCTTGGTAGTTACCTTTGTTAAATCTGACGGATTAGTTACTGATTTGCTTGTATTATTTGGATTTGAACGTGAAAATCTACTTTCAAATCCGGATTATTTCAGAATGATTTATACAATAACTAATATTTGGAAGAATATAGGTTGGAGCAGCATTATTTACCTTGCGACACTGTCCAATTCTGACCCAACACTTTATGAGGCGGCATCTATCGACGGTGCTGGTAGATTTAATCAGTTATGGCACATTACCTTACCTGTACTAATTCCTATAATTACCATACAATTGATTATGAGAATAGGAAATCTTCTCTCTCAAGGGTTTGAGCTCGTGCTCTTGCTTTATAATCCATTAACTTACGAAACAGCAGATATTATTTCTACATATGTATATAGGCGAGGAATTGAAGAAATGGACTACAGCTTCGGTGCAGCGGTAGGAATGTTTAACTCTATAGTAAACGTATCTCTTTTAGTATTTGCAAACTGGTTCAGTAAGCGTTTTGTAAAAGAGAGCTTATGGTAATTATTAAAAAAATAAACATACATTTACTTTGATATCAACAACTGAAAAAATGAAAGGATGAGTATTATGGCAATGATTGAAAGAAAAACGCCAGGTGAAAAGGCGTTTAACATAGTGGTTTATATTTTGGTTGTGCTAATAAGTATTGCTTGCTTGTACCCTATGTTGTATGTATTGTTTGCCTCAATAAGTGAGCCGTTACAATTGATGAAACATACAGGAGTTTTGGTAGCTCCACTGGGTATATCTTTTGCTGGTTATGAGGTTGTTTTAAATAACCCTAACATACCTTTAGGGTATGGCAATACAATATTTTACCTTATAGTAGGCACGCTTATTAATATGCTTATGACCACTTTGGGTTCATATGGGCTTTCGAGAAAAAATTATAAGTTAAAAAAGATTTTTACTTTTGGTATAGTGTTAACTATGTATTTTGGTGGAGGTCTTATCCCTAATTTCTTATTAGTTAGAAGCTTAGGAATGCTTGATACAAGGTTGGCATTGATTATTCCAACCGCAATAGGAACTTGGAATATGATAGTGTTAAGAACTGCTTTTAATGCAATTCCAGCTTCTCTTGAAGAGTCAGCAAAAATAGACGGGGCTAATGATTTTATTGTATTGTTTAAAATATTTGTTCCTGTAGCAAAGGCTACAATGGCGGTTTTAGTGCTGTTTTATTCTGTAGGGCACTGGAATTCATGGTTTAATGCAAGTATATATTTGCGAGACAAAAATCTATGGCCACTACAGCTGTTTTTACGTGAAATACTTATTTTAAACACTACCGGTGGTAACACGACTGGTGAAATAAGCATGGATTTAGGAAGTGAATTTGCATACTTAGACCAAGTAGTTCGTTATGCCTCAATTATTATTTCGACAGTTCCAATTTTGTGCGTATATCCATTTGTTCAAAAATACTTTAACAAAGGCGTTATGATGGGATCTTTGAAAGAATAAATCGTGAAAACAAGTTTTCACGATACGAAGTTTAGGACTTTTAAATCTTACAATTTAAATTTGCTTACGCAAAACGC
>CAYJEZ010000015.1:0-26509 GCA_964369215.1 uncultured Eubacteriales bacterium | reverse complement strand
TACGAAGTTTAGGACTTTTAAATCTTACAATTTAAATTTGCTTACGCAAAACGCTAAAACAATAAGTAATATTTATTGGCATTTGTTTTGTAAAAGATGTTTGCAAAACTAAAATATATTAAAAAATGAAAGGTAGACTTAATTATGAAAAAAAGAATTTTAGCTGCGTGTATCGCATCAATGGTTATTTTAAGTGCTTGTTCTGCTCCTGCAGATGACACTAACGGTTCAACTGACACAAATAACAATAGTTCAACATCAACCGACACAGGTGACACCGGTTCTGACGAATTTGAGGTTACCTATCCAATTCAAGGTTCAGATGGAATTACTATGAGCTATTGGATACCACTAAACAGTGGTGCAGCAAAGTACATTACTAACTACTCAGAGGCATTAGTATGGCAAGAAACAGTGGTTAGAACAGGTATTGAGCTTGAGTTTATTCATCCAACAATAGGCGACGAAGCTAACCAATTTAACTTGCTTATTGTAGGTGGTGAATTACCTGACATTATGCAACAAAATGCTTATTATGCAGGCGGTGCAGAGGCCTCTGTAAATGACGGAGTAGCAATTGATATGACGCCATACATTCAAACATATGCTCCTGATTATTATGGATGGATGGAAAAAGATGTTGACTTATACAAACAGCTTACAAATGCAGACGGTCAATTCTCTGCATTTGGCTCAATTAAATACTCACTACCTCCTTGGACAAGAATATCTATAAGACCTGACGTTATGGAGGACCTAGGCATAGATAAAATCCCTGAAACTATAGCTGATTATGAAGCAGCATTTGATTTAATGCTTGAAGCAGGTATGACCCCTTATATTTTACCTACAACTGGTTATGACCTTATGTTCTCTCGTCCGTTTGACGCAGACGATGGTTTCCATTTAGACGCAAGCGGAAATGTTGTATACGGGCAAATTCAAGAAGGATTTAAAGAGTATGTAACGCTTATGAATGAATGGTACGAAAAAGGTTACATCTCTACCGACTTTGTAAGTCTTTCATCTGACGACAGAAATGCAATGTTTGACACAAAGCAACTAGGTGTTTACCAAAGCGCTATAGGCTATACATACTCACGAGCTGTTATGGGTGATTATGATGTTACACCTCTACCTTACCCAAGGCTTGAAGAGGGACAGGCGATTGACTTCTTAGAGGGTTCAGTAAGTAAAGGTGAAGGATTATGGACAAGTGTAAGCACACAGTGTGAAGAACCTGAAATTGCAATACAATTCTTAAACTACGCTTATAGTGATGAAGGAGCAGATTTATACAACTATGGTGTAGAAGGTTTGACATATAATGTGCTAGAAAATGGCGAATATGAATTTACAGACTACATGTTATTTAATGAAGAAATTGATAGAAATGGCGCTATTTATATGTTCAAAATGCATACTATGCCAAAATATGCAGAGACAGATACAAAAGCTAACCCAAATATTGTTTTTGATCCAAAATCTGTTGAATATAGAGAAATGTACTCTGACGACACAAGCATAACAGACAAAATGGTACTTCCTCCTCTTCAACTATCTCAAGAAGCAAATGATGAAAGAGCAAAAATACTTACAGAGGTTAGTACTTATGTAAACGAAATGATTCTTAAGTTCATTACAGGTGCAACTCCTTTAGATGAGTGGGATAGCTATGTAGCCCAAGTAGAGGCAATGGACGTAGCCCGTGCAGTAGAGCTTACACAAGAGGCTTACGACAATTACTCAAGCAAAACTCTTCCTTAAATAATTAATAGGGGTACATCAAGTTATCTTGTATGCTACCCCTAATATTTCAAGCTTGTAATTATAGAGGAAATAGTAAAAGACTATTACCCTGTAAGTTTGCATTCTAACTTTGATTTATTTGATATAAAAATAGACAGAATTAATGCAAATAAGGGCATATGACATCAATTGCGCATCAAGTAAGCAATTTAGACGAAGACTATGCTAAGCTTAAAAAAATCTACATACAATATTGATATAGACTCTACTAAAAAGTATATTGATAATTCGTTCAAATTAAGAAAAGGCTAGAAGATTTATTGAAGTTATTAGCGAAGAGATAGAAAATAACTGAACAGTATAGAAAGGAAAAAAGAAAATGAGCAGTAAAATTACTTTTGTTGGTGCCGGAAGCTACGGATTTACATACAAATTAGTAAATGATATTTTAGCAAAGCCAGAACTGTTTGACTGTGACTTTGCCTTTGTTGATATTGATGAAAAAAGGCTAGAAAGTGTAAAAATACTTACAACAAAATTGTTTGACCAAATTGGATATAAGAAAAACTCAGTATATACATTGAACTTAGAAGAGGGCCTAACAGGTACAGATTTTGTTATTAATACCGTGAAAATTGGCTTTTTAGAGGCTTCTATAATAGATATGGACATACCTAAAAAGTTTGGATTATATCAAAGCATTGGCGACACCTCTACAATAGCAGGAGTCTCAAGAGGCCTTAGAACAATGGTATTTAACGAGACTTTGCTAAAGACAATGGAGAAAGTATCGAACAAAAATGCAGTTGTGTTAAACTATACAAATCCACAACCTATGTGTGTTATGGCGGCGGCTGCGACAAGTAAAATTCCATTTATTGGTCTTTGCCATAGTGTGCAAGGCACTACAATTCAAATGGCTAAATATGTTGAAGAAAACTACGAGGACATCTCTTATAAAGGTGCAGGTATCAATCATTTAGTGTTTATTGAAGAGTTTAAAAAAGGTAATGAAGATTTATACCCTAAATTTAAAGAGGCAGTAAAAAAAGAGCTTGTAGACTACAAGAGTAGTAGCGAGCAAATCTTCAATAGCTTTGGTAAAACAAGAATAGACTTAATGGATAGAGTAGGGAAAATGGTGACAGAGTCTTCAACCCATTTGCCAGAATATGTTCCGTTTTATTTAAGAACAGCTGAGCTTAGAGAGAAATACTCTATTGAAGTAGATAGATTTAGACAAAACATAGCAAACAGCACAAAACGCTATCAAGCCATGCTTGAAAAAGCTATTGATGGTGAGTTAGAAATACCTAAACCTAGCGTAGAGTATGGTCCTGAAATTATTTACTCTATGGTAACAGACAAGCCTACAAAAGTATATGCTAATGTAATGAACAATGGCATTATTACAAATTTACCAGACTACGCATGCGTAGAAGTAGCTTGCTTGGTTGACAGAAATGGCGTTCAACCTTGTTATTACGGCGAAATGGAGTGGCAGTTAGCTGCTTTGTGTAATATGGAGATTAATGTTCATAAATTAGCGGCTGAGGCGGTTATTAAAAGAGACCCTAAATATGTATATTGGGCATTTTTAAGTGACCCTGTTGCGCACAGCATTTTAGATGCAGACCAAATAAAACAAGTAACAAACGAAATTTTAGCGGCACATAAAGAGTATTTACCTATTTTTGACTAATGCTTATTAACCGAAAAGCTATAACTATGATTTGAAACTATTGTCAAACCGCTTTAAAAATCATAAATTAATAAAATAACCCTAACAGATTAGAGCATATTAGTCTAATTTGTTAGGGTTATTTTTATTATACAAAGCTTTTACTTATGGTACAGTTCTACAACTCAAACCTATGCTTAAGAGGCTATGTGTAAAATTCTAAAAGCAAACACACCGTTGCCCCTTTTCTATCCAGAACTTGGGCTTTGTCATATAGTTTTTTCAGTCTTATTAACTTTTTTCGAGTAAATCTATAATATCCTCTTGTTTCATTGTCAAAAGCATTTGGTTTTTGATAATATCTCTTACTACACCCCTTGCTTGGTGGTTAATTTTCATTACTTCATCTAAAGTGTGACGCCCCTTGGGCATTATGCCTACTATTACATTATCGACCACATTTGTCTCATTCAAATTGTAAATAGGGGCTCTACCGCCTATGCGACTAGCCTTGCTTCCGTTTTCGACATTACTTTTTTGTGTCGTAAACTTCAATTTTTTATCGTCTATGAAAAATTGCACATAGTAGTTACCTAGCGGAAGATTTTCAAAGCTGTATTTTCCGTCCTCACCGCTCAAATCGGCACGAGTAAAAGTATACCTAATAAATGTGTCGTTCTCATCGTAGAGGACGACGCCAACGTCGTTTGCAAAGGGTTCATCTTGCGTATAAAGTCCGTCTATTTGCTCATCAACCCACGCAAATCCCGAAATTCGTCCTGTATTTGGGGCGCTTTCGACTATTTTAACGCCGACTTTTTCAGGCTCGGTTGCAAGCAGATGCTTCTCTTCACCATTTAAATCCTTGTAGATGACATCAGTGGCAAAGGAGTTCCAAGCTACGAGAGAAATCGGTATGCCGACAGGGACGGATGCGCTTATCGCAACTTTTAGTGTTTGTGATGGCTTGAGTACTACGTTTTGTGTTGTTACTTTGAATGCTCTCAACAAACTTAAATCCTCAGGCGAATTTTCTGTCCAATTGTCGTCACTGCCTATAATATCGAATCTTGAACCAAATCTTATCGGATCTGTTGAAGTAGAATAGGCTAAGTCAAATTGTGCCTTATCGTTTTCAGGCATCAAAGTCGCAACGACTTCACTCAGTGCGTAAACTGGAAATTTACTATCACGTTTTACATCGGTCTCTATTACCCCAGTATCGCCGATATATGGTAATATATCTACAATTTGGATTTCTTCAAGGTCTGCATTTCCAATATTTTTGACGGTGATGAGGTATTCGAGCGTTCCTCCATTTACCGTTTTGCCTACATTTGGTTCTTCTGTATATTGCGTATCCAGTTGACCTTTAACTTTTTTATTCGATGATATGCTCGCGAAAAAGAGGATTATATTATCTATCGTGTTGCTTTTGGCATAATTTTTTGATACGCTCTCATCACCTGCAATATTATCTTTGTCGTTATAAATATCAACTGAATTTGGAATAAAACCTATGCTATTTTCGGTGTTTAGCAGTAAAAAAGAAGAGATACTACCGAGTGCACCGACAGCGACTTTCACATCAAAGGAAATTTTGATAGTAGAAAGTTGCTTAAAAGAAAACGCGTATGCAGCGGTAAACATAAATTTAACCAATGTATCGCCCGCTTCGTTAAAATTGTATGTGAGCTCAACTGGCGGGGACGGTGGAGATGAATTTTCGAATATATCGGTGAAACGATAATTTTCATTTCCGATATAAATAAGCTCCTTAGGCATTAAAAATGCGAGTATCGGCTCTTGTAACCTTGAATTTCGACAATTCACATTAAATGTTAGAGTAAACTCTTCATTCGGCCGAATGGGATTTGTTCCGACCGAGGATGAGAGCGATGGGCGTAGAGTACAATAATTTGAAATTAGTGTTGTCGAATTTCGCTCCCTCTCGTTTGTGCTACCCTCAACGTCAAATGTCAAGCTAATACGGTTGCCCAAAGAGCTTTCTTGCGTTATATTTGGATTTATTATGCCCAAAAGCTCGGGGGATGCTTTGCTCTGTACACCTATACCCAAAGATTCAAGACGCCAAAAAAGCTTTGAGAGTACATCTCCCTCTTGTAATATTGCCGTCAAGTCGACTTTTGTGTTTACGTCCGTGTTGTAAGGTCCTAGCTCTCCGATTACACCATTTTCGGTTTCGTAGTCTATATAGTATAAGTCAGAAAGATTTTGTTTTATAGCAGCTATATGAAATGAGCCAGTGCTAAATTGGTAGTAGTCTATATCTGTTGGAAGATTATTTTCAAAAAGGGAGTTTTGTAAAATTTGATTTCCGACATTTCTAATACCCATTCGATAACAAATAAATTCTCCTGGCAAACTGTAATCAGGGGCATAAAGCGATATGCTTGCATCAAAAATCGGTTCGGCAAGATTAAATTGATGGAGCTCATTAGATTGGGGTACACTGTCTATGCTCCAATTAGTAGTTGTGGTGATTTGCTCGCCCACTTCTAAATTGTCAGACAATACAGCTCTGTAAATAAATTCATATCTCTCCCCTCGGTAAGTGGGGATTGTAAATTTTAACGCATTGTTTTCAAAAGTGCCGATAGTATCATTAGCACTTGTATCTGCAAATTTTGTCGAAGTGTCTTCGCCTTTTACAATAAAGTTTTCGTCTATGTCGAGAAACTGCGTGCTTTGGCAAACTATTTCGACATTTTCAATCTGCGCACCCAAGTCGCCAAAATTTTGCAAAGTAACTTTGTAAAAAACTGCACTTCCAGACGATGGAGTCGCAACTGGTAGTACTATTTCTCTCGACAACTCAAACTGTGGAGAAAGCAAAAGTTTAATTTCGTCGCTAGTTGTGTCTAAAAATTCCTCACCATTTATGATCATAATCGGTCGGCATATGAACGTTGTGCCACTCTGTGCTTCAAGTGTAAATGTCACCCCAAAACCAAGGCGTACCGCTATTCCCAAATCTTCGATTTTCCCAAAGTCAAACACCACTTCTGTTCCCTCAGAGGTTTCGGTTTTGGTTGCGTTTTTTATAGCTCCTCCAACATTACCTATAAATAGGTTAAAGAAAGAGGGGAGTAAAATTTTTATCTTTGCGGATTCTATGTCGCCGACAACTCCGTTAAAACTTGCATTTAAGGTGTAGGTGAAAACCTGTTCATAGTTTCCAACAGTTTTGTCGACTTGAGTGAGTAATGTTGGCATTGTAAAGGCATCTCCTTTCTTGGCAATACCACATAGTTACAGTGTACAAATTATGCAGTAGTGCTTTATTTAATTTTATTGTTTTGAGGAGAGTGTTTATTGTCTCATTTGCCACAGCCATGACAAGCTTAGTGTGTGTAACTTTTGCATTTTCACCCTAGTCGTTCATAATGTGCGCCATACCCATAATGTAACCTCGCCAAAATAATATTACTATCATTATATTAAAAAAAAGTCATCATGATACTATTACAAGCTTTAAACCCTGTTAAAAATTCTCAATAAGGTTCTAATTGAGCATACTCGACATAATTAACAACTGAAAAAGATGTATCTTAAAAATAAAAAACTGAAAATTTCTTATAATTTTAGCAATAGCTTACTTTGCCATGCCAAATGCTGCTTAATTGAGTGAGCTTTCAACACAAAAAAGCGTTTTTGTAAAGATTAAACTAAAAAAAGGTGGTGTGGCGAAATTTTCATTTCGTCGCACCACCTTTAGTTTTGTATAAGCCTATATTAATAACTCTTATTAAAATAACAAAAGCTAATCAAACTTTGATTATATAGTTACTAAACTTCAAAATTTTTCAAAGTAATTCTTACAAAACATGTTGGTTTGTTGCATTAAAGGAGCAATATTATAGCTTTAAAGTATTCTTAATCAACAATCTATATCTCTACACTTTTATGCCTTGCAACATGGCAACCAACGTTAACTGCAACGGGCAAACCAGCAATATGTGTTGCAAATGTCTCAATATTTACAGCTAGGGCGGTTGTGTCTCCTCCAAAGCCTTGTGGGCCTATGCCTGTTGAATTAACAGCCTCTAGCATTTCAGCCTCTAGTGTAGCATAAAACTCGTCTTCATTTCTTACACTAATATCTCTACAAAGAGCCTTTTTTGAGAGTACGGCGCAGTACTCAAAGTCTCCGCCTATTCCCACGCCTAACACTATAGGCGGACATGGGTTGCTACCTGCTTTAATAACCGTATCTTTTACAAAATCAATTATGTCTTGCTTACTTGCTGATGGGTTAAACATTTTTAATGCTGACATATTCTCACTTCCAAAGCCTTTTGGAGCAATTGTTATTTTAATTTTATCACCTTTTACAAGTTTAGTGTGAATAATTGCTGGGGTGTTATCTTCTGTATTAATCCTTTTAAGAGGGTCTTTTACTACCGATGCACGAAGTAATCCTTCTGTATAGCCTTTTGAAACACCTTTATTTACTGCTTCATCAAAGTCTCCAATTATATGCACGTCTTGTCCTATTTCTGCAAACACTACAGCCATGCCTGTGTCTTGGCAAATTGGTAAATTCATCTCTCTGGCAGCGTCTAAATTAGCGCATAAGTCGCACATTATTGATTTGCCTATGTCGCTGCTTTCAAAATCTGTACGTTGCTTTATGAGGGTTTCTAAGCTTTTTGGCAACACCTTATTTGACTCGATACACAATTTTTTTACCGCATTAGTTATATCAATGGCATTTATTTCTCTCATATTTTGACGTCCTTTCTACATTATAAATGCTAAAAAAGTGCACAAAGAAATCGCATAGCGAAAACTATGTGCACAAATGCAATATTATATTAAAATATGTAAGCAAAACGCTACGCACAATAGCAACGGCTATTGCTTACTTTAATTAATTATTTTTGAGACTCACGGCGTGAAGAGTAGCTTCCTCTTCTTGTGTCGGTATTTCTCTTAAGGTCAGATATTTTTTCATCGCTAGTTTGTTTAAATTTCGACAACATATCTTCAAAATTTGTCGCACCAGTTTGTGCTCCTTTAGATTGCCATTCAAAGTCACCCGGTCTTCCCGGTGACGGCTCTGGAGCAGGCCTCTCTATGCGTTTTCTTGGTGGTTTGTCGAACGAAGGTCTATTATTATTATTGTCAAATTTTTTCTCAAAACGTCCAGTCGGCCTTTGTGCAGGTCTATTTGCTTCCTCTACTCGTTTCATAGAAAGAGCTACTTTTCCGTCTTCTGAAATTGAAATAACTTTTACTTTTACCTCTTGTCCTTCAGTTAAAAAGTCTTTTATCTCTTTAACAAAAGTTTGACTTACCTCTGATATGTGCACCATTCCTGTTTTGTTTTCGTCAAAGCTTACAAATGCACCAAACTTTGTAATGCCTGTAATCTTGCCCTCAAAAACTGACCCTACCTCTACGTTCATAAAAAAAATGTAACCTCCTTAAGGTTCATATACTTTATTTTAAACTGTACCCACAGCAAGTTTAACCAATTTAATCTGTGCCAATAATCTCAAAAACTTGTTCACCGTTTTTTGCCATTCCAAACTCTTTTCTTGCAGAGTCTTCTATTAATTTCTCGTCACCATTAGAATATTCTTCTAAATCAAATCTTATACCGTCATTTATAATAGATTGCGTTGCTATTTGAGTATTAAGCTCTTCAAGCTCACTCTTTTTTCCTGCTATTTGAATTTGCACATTTACAATTGAAATTACAAGAAAAACAAAAGTGACAAGCAAGGCAATTCTTAAAAGAATGCTACCTTTATACTTTTTAATTTTAATTTCTTTCAAGTTTTTTGCCTCCTTTTTTCTAATTTATTTTTTCGTTAAGTTACTTGTTTTATAATTATATATTAATTTGTCATAATTAATCAAGTGTTGTAGAAAAAAAAATAATAATTTATTATATATAACCAATATTACTGTGTTGTTTTATGCTTATTTTGTTTATTTTTTCTTTTCTTTTTACTAGTTGGAAACAAGAACAACAAACATGCAAACGCAATTGTTTGCAATAACAGAAAAACAAGCCTTACTCTTCCATTACTTGTAACTAACGACAATATAAATAGTACCACATAATATATTACAACAAATGTAAAATCAAAGAAGAAAATATAAAGTTTTTTTACGTTAAAATAGCTTATAAGTTGATTATATAATACAAAAATAGCACCTAATACTACACCGCTAACAAGAGAAAAAATATACATTTGCTCGGAAATAATCATAATTATGCTTCTTTCTTATAACAATTATTACTAATATAAACGCAATCACTTCAACCTTTTTAGCCAACTGTTTTTGTTATTTTTATCGTAATATGAAACCGAGTGTATATTTCCTTTAATATTTGCAACCCCTGTTTTCGAGTCAATATTTTCTACAAAAAGCCCTGAGCCTTTTATACCTATCTTTCCTACTTCGCTGTCTAGCAATACCGCCTCAGGAGATAAGTACAAAACTTTATTCACCGCTGTAGCACAAAACAATTCTTTGTTTGTTATTGTAACTTTATGCTCTCTATCCATTAATGCCACCCTTTCTAGCCCATCTTTATATAGCCTGTATATCTATATAATATCGCAATTGTAATACTAATATTTATTATTTTAAAATAAAATATATTCCAATACAATAAAACTATTATTATAGGCGTAAAAAGGCTGTAACGATTTTTCGTTACAGCACAAAGTTTAATTTATTCTTCACCAATAATTTCATACATTAATGCGGCGTCCTCTTTTTTTGTAAACTCAAGCACGGCTATTACCTTAACTTTAATTTTTCTCGCACCAAGTTGCAAATCAATAATGTCTCCTACTTTCACATCATACGATGCTCTTGCAACTTTTCCGTTTACCAATACTTTTTGAGCGTCACAAGCTTCGTTTGCAACAGTTCTTCTTTTTATTATTCTAGATACCTTAAGGTATTTATCTAATCTCATTTTATGTTAACTCCTAATGTCATTAATTATACTTAGTTTAACTTTATAAAAGGCGTTGCTCTAATACTAGCAAAACGTAACAAAACAGACTTTTCAATAAAATTAATTTAAGAAAAATCTACTTTGTATATTATTTAATATATGCCGCTATACTTTTAGCACGCAATTAGCCTTTTACAATGTTTCTCCAGTCTAAGTCTCCTCTTTCTAACCCGTGAATAAGTACCTCAGCCGTTGCTAAATTAGTTGCAACAGGAATGTGATGCATATCGCAAATTCTCAAAAGATTAAGGTCGGTTGCCTCTTGCTCGTCAGATATCATAGTATTTCTAAACAAAATCAGCAAGTCTATCTCATCTAGCGAAATTCTTGCTGCAATTTGCTGTCCACCGCCTTGAGGCCCACTTAAAAATCTCTGAACCTCTAAACCTGTCGCATCTGCCACAAGCTTGCCTGTTGTACCTGTAGCACATATGTGGTGTCTGCTCAAAATTCCACAATATGCAATACAAAATTGTACCATCAATTCTTTTTTTGAGTCGTGTGCCATAATCGCAATATTCATTCTAAGTTCCTTCCTTTCCGGATACTCCTATATGCATTTACTATATATACATATTTCTTCTAAGACTCTTATGTAATGGGTATATAATCACCCGATATTCTCGAGGCTATTTTTTCAATTTCTATCATAGCAATTGATTTTGACTGCGGCTGTTTTGCACACAAAATTGAACTAGCAAAATTTGTGTCTTCAGGAACAAGACCAATAATTTTAACGCCAACTTCATCAATAACTTTATCTAAATCATCTATTTCATCTATTTTATCAAATAATCTATGGTTAAACCTATTAATAATTAAGCTTCTGTCTTTTATTCCTAATTTGTCAAGCGCTATACATGTGTTAGCACCAGCCCTTACCGATACCGGGTCTGGTGTGCAAACTATTAAAGCGCTATCTGCACAGCTTGAAGCAGAAATAAACTCTTCACCCAACCCTGCAGCACAATCTAAAAACACATAGTCAAAATGACCTTTTAACATATTCACAAGCCTTTTCATAAATGCCACACTAGGCATATTTGCAGCTTTTAAAGGTGCCGCCATTAAATAAGTTAAATTCTGACAATAATTAATAGCCTGTGCAGGTGTGCATCTGCCACGGCTAACATCAAATAAATCAAACAGTAGTTTCTCTTCACTTCCTGTCATTTTATCTAATGTTCTTAGCCCTGCATCACAATCTATCATAAGTACTCTATTTCTTCTTTTAGCTAAAGTAGCACCTAGAGCAACGCATAATGTTGACTTGCCTACGCCACCTTTTCCTGAATTTATCACTATTGCTTTCCCCATATGATACTACCTCCTTAAACATATTAACATAAATTTTTCAAATAGTCAAAATTATTTTATAACTTTGTTAGATTTCGGCTATATCAATATACAACATTGTTCAAATTTGTACGTAATTACATAAAGAGTGATTATTCTGGCACTATACCATAAAAATAATAGTTTAAAATGTCTTTAGCAACATTCTGTGTAAGTGTACTAGAGTCTGCATATTCAAGCACAACAGCAATGGCAATTTTGGGGTCATCGTAAGGGGCATATGCAATAAATGTAGAGCTGTCAGGCTTATTGTTATTTTGTGCTGTACCTGTTTTACCAGCTATTGCTATTGGGTAGTCGCTAAAATTTCTTCTAGCGGTACCGCTAGTTATAACATCTCTCATAGCGGATTGTATTAAATCTATATTATGCGGGTCTACTGGGATTTCGTCAACCACCACAGGTTCGTAATCCTCTATAACCTTATTATTGTCAAACTCAGTTATTTTATGCATTAAATGTGTCTCTAGTCTTACTCCGTCATTAGCGATTGTTGCAGTATATGTAGCAAGCTGTAATGGACTGAAAACGCTGTCGGCTTGTCCTATTGAAGCATGCACTGTAACACCATCTACCCATTCTACACCATGTATTGCCCTGTAGTCGGTAGGGTTAGTCATTCCTCCTAGTGTCTCAGATATTTCAATGCCTGTTTTCTCACCAAGCCCAAATAAGTTTGCATAAACTTCCATTTTTTCGATGCCTAATAGCCTGCCTGCGTCTGCAAAGTAACTGTTGCACGAGCTTGCCATTGCCTCAAAAAAACCTACATTTCCCACACCATGTATGCCTATGCATGCCAGTGGGTCTGTTTCGTAAAAACTGTAAGTATGGTTGCAATATATATGAGTGTTCTCAGTAATAACGCCCTCTTCAAGTGCCCCTAACCCAACTATGGGCTTAAGAATAGACCCCGGTGTAAATGCACCATTAAACGCCCTATTGAACAAAGGTAATGTTTCATCTTCAAGTAAATTATTGTAATAACCAGAGTCTGTTGTATACTGCTTAATATCAAAAGATGGATAAGTAGACGCCGCCAACACACCAAAGGTTTCTATATCAAGCACCACTGCCGCACCTGCAATTGCCTCTTCTGGTTCGGCTGCCTCTACATTTCTAGCGAGCGAGTTGTTTAGCACAGACTGCAGTGTAGAGTCTATTGTTAAATAAATATTGTTTCCTGCTTTTGGATGAACAGTTATATCTGCAGCATGCATTTTTCCGTCTATATCCGTAATTATCTCTTGCTTACCGTTTTCTCCCCTTAATTCTTCTTCAAATGCCGACTCTATTCCACTTTGCCCTAGTTTGTCGTTGTAGGCGTATCCTGACACATTAGACGACGAATAAGTGTTGTCATTCTCTACAAATAAGTCATATTGCTCTTGAGTGATAGAGCCTATGCTGCCTATAATATGAGGGGCAATAGTACCGTCTTCATACTCTCTTTTTGTACTTAATCGTATTTCAACGCCTGGCATATTAAGGCTTTCTTCTTCAATTATTTGAACAGTCTCCATGTCAATATCTTCTGCTATTAAATAGGGGCTTGAAACACTAAATTGCGCTTTTGTCATTCCAAACCTTATTGACGCCATGTCCCGCACTATAGCCTTAGGGTAATCTTCTAAATCATATCTTTCTATAATAAGCTCCATGCATTCGTCAGCACTAGCTTCTTCTTCTAATCCTAGCAAATCTTCAGTTAAATACTTAATATCGCTCTCTCTATCTTCAACAAACTTGTAAAATCCCACCTCAGATAGCTCAATAGGAAAATTGTCAATAGGTTCTATACCTCTTTCATCAAGTAAGCCTATTAAAAATTCTAAAGCGTCATTCCTGTCGCTATCCATAGTTAATGCATTTACTACTACATTGTAAACTGTACGGCTTTGTGCAAGTGCATTTCCATTTCTATCAAGAATTTCTCCTCGAGAGGCATTTAGTTTTATGTAGTAACTTCCACTGCTTATCGCTTGTGCTTGATAGTGTTCACCATCAATAAATTGCCACTGAAAAAGCCTTGCCATAAACACAATCATAACAACAACAAATATAACAAGCGGTGTAATGTATTTTCTTTTATTCATTGTTAAACCTTTCACATCAAACATACAAACAACTATACCTTTTATCATTCAATTTCATCTGCTAATTCTACAGACTTTAACCCGTTGTGCACACCTAAATTCAGTATATACAAAAGAGGTAAAACAAGTGTTGAGTACAAGTATATAGGCAAATAGTTATTTATTAAAAAAATCCAAATATTTCCATAACCCGGTACTACATATCTAAAAAGCCAATCTAGCATTGCACAAACTATTACCGCTATAAATCCATATAAGCTAGCAGAGTAAATATTTATATTTACTCTTTTAACAAAATAGCTTAAAAACGGGCATATTATTGCCATTATAGCACCAAATAATCCAATGTACATTCCAAACGAAATATCCACCATAAGTCCTGCAATCATACCTAAAAAAACGGCTTCTGTCTCTGTTTCAAGCATTGCTATTGTAATAGCGGCAGGAATTATTAAAGTAGGAGTTACACTTAAAATTTCAGGAAAAATCCAAGGCATATTTTGAAGCAAATAAAGCAGAATAAATTCAAGAAAATATGAGAAATACTTAATGTTTTTATTTATTCTTGCATTCATTATTCCTCTTCTCCATCTTCTTCGTCTGAAATCTCTTCAATCTCACCCTTGCCGTCAAAATTGGTTATTACAAATACAGAAGAAATCGTTCTAATATCTTCTATTGGCTCTACCATAGCATACAGCGATACATCTTCATCGCTAGTGCCCATGTACGCCACCTCGCCTATTATAATCCCTTCAGGAAAATTGCCACCAGAACCAGTAGTGGTAATTAAGTCTCCAATTTGCACCTGTGTGTTTTTAGTCAAGTAATCAAATTTTACCAGCCCGTTAATACTTGCTTCTGCGTCGCCTTTAACTACTCCACTCTCTCCAACACTTTCTACAGCTGCGCCTACATTTATGTCTTCAGACAAAATAGTACTTACCCTTGACGACAAAGAATAAACCTCTTTAATAACACCGACAAGCCCTGCGCTAGTAATTACTGTATCACCTTCAGACACGCCGTCTACACTTCCTAAATTAATAGAAAACTCTGTGTTTATTTGTGAGGGGTCCCTTGCGGTAACACTTGCAGGAACTACCTCTAACTCGGGCATTTTATCTCTTAAGTTAAGGGTTTCTTCATACTGTGCATTCTCTTCTTTTATGTCGTAATAATCTACTAGCATTTCTCTAAACTCTTGGTTTTGTGCCTCTAGCTCAATAGCGTAAATCTCTAGTTGCTCTCTGGTAAGTTCTGCTAGTTCATCTTTTTGTTGAGAAGTTGCCTCAACCACTACTTCTCCCATAGGCGAAGTACTCAACCCAAACAACGACACCACCGTAGCACTACCTACAGCAGTAGATAAAGACAAGATTGCAAGCATTATTAACACTACCATAATCATTATTTTAAAAGTGTTGCTTCTAAAAAAACCTCTCATATTATGACACACTCCCTTTCATAGATTAATACAGATGTAATAGCTTACCCCTCTAATTAATCACATACAGTGTATAGGTAACTTGCTATCATCTTAAACAATAGCCTTGCTTCTATTATTTATTTTGCTCTATTGCTTGGGCAAAAGCTTTTCCTAATCCCTCGGCAACTGTATCAAAAGGCCTTTCAGAAAGCCTTGCTTTAAGCCCACAACTTTCTTCAATATATTCCTTTAAGCCTTTTAGCAAACTGCCTCCACCTGTTACTATCACATCACTCTCTAAAATGTCTGCGGCAATTTGCGGGGGCAAATCTTCACTAGCTTTCACAACTAGTCTGTTAATCACGCTCAAAGCTTGAATTATTGGCTCTCTTATCTCCTCAGAGCTCACATTAACACTTTTCGGCAATCCATCAACAATGCTTCTTCCTTTTACATCCATAAAAACTTGTGAGTTTATACCATGGGTAACCGCATTGCCTACTTTTAGTTTTACTTGCTCAGCGGTTAAGTCAGAAATTAAAAGATTGTACTTTAATTTCATAAACCTTATTATGCTTTGGTCTATGTCTAAGGCACCTGTTCTCTCACAAAAGCTAGAAACTATTTCTCCAAAAATGCATACAGATACCTCTGTATGACCTGCACCCATGTCTATTATCATTTGCCCTGTAGGCGTAACAGGCGCAACTCCCTCGCCTATTAACGCAGCAATAGGTGCGTCTAGTAGGCTTATGTCTACTGCTCCACTCGCTCTACCCACCTCTTCAAGTGCTAATTTTTCAACCTCTGTTGCTCCATAAGGGTGAGAGAGAATCATTCGCCCCCTGCCCACACCAGTGCTTGCACTCTTTTTGAGCAATGCTTTTAAAAAAACTGTTGCTGAGTCAAAGCTATAAACAACCCCATTTGCAACTGGTCTTAAAAGTTTAATACTTTGCGGATTTCTACCCACCATCTCTTTAGCCTCTTTACCAACGGCTAAAATATCTTGTGTTTTGTTATCTACTGCTATCAAACTAGGCTCTCTTACTATTACGCCTTTACCGTTTAAATATATAACTGTATTTACAGTTCCAAAGTCTACACCTAACTCTTTTCCAATCGCCGAGGTAAGACTTAAATCTTTTTTTCTTGCCAAAACGCCGCCCTGCTTTCTCTTTTTAGCTTAAGCCATATTTCACTATTTTGCACACTTGTATTTTGAACATACATTATACCAAATTTAACACAATATATCAACACCTCAATTTGTTAATTTCTTAAAAACAAAAATTAAACATCATATTTTTTATATTATTTTTTAATTACAAACTAATATTTCTCTTGACAAAACTGTAAAACGGTGCTAGAATAAATCCGAAAAAAATAAGATTGAAGAGGTAAGTTTTTGTTAATTGTAATTGTATCGGATATTCTAAATAGATAATTAATTAAATATTTTAGTTTAAGTGTACGGTTTACCGCTTGTTTGTCGAGCTGTTTTTTCTCGCCTTAAACAAAAACTACAGGATTATTCTTTACAATTTACTTCTCAATTTTATTATATATATTATAAGCTGAGCATATACGTATCTATGTGTTTTACGGCTTGTACTGATATTTTATGAAGTGTAACGGGTATTCTCCCGGTACGCTTTTTTGCGTATATTAGCCCCAAACCATTGACATCTGTATACAGCAACAACCACATATACCAAACTTTAATTAATAACGAAAGGTTGACCAATACAATGAACACCTACAACACATTAGAATTTAACGCCATACTTGAAAAACTTAGTGAATTCGCACTTTCAACAAGTGCTAAAAATAAACTGATATCTTTATCTCCTTTTTTAAACGAGCGCGAATGCAAGGCTAACCTAACAGACACAAGCGAAGCCATAAAAATTATAGACACCACAGGCACGCCACCTGTTGTATCTATGTTAGAACTTAATAGTATATTAGATTTAGCTCAAAAAGGCTCTATGCTTTTGCCAGAGCAATTAAGCTCTGTCGCATCTTTTATAGGTGCGTGCAAACGAATGGCTACATTTTTGAAAAAATCTGAAAGCCTAGAGCTTAGAGTAGCTTTTTATGGAAGGGCATTTCATATACTCGATGAACTCAGAGAAGAAATTGAAACTGCAGTAGTAAACGATAAAGTACACAGCTCTGCCTCAAAAACTTTGTCTGACATAAGGCGTAAAATGGAGAACACTCAAGCCGCAGTTAAAGTAAAACTTGACAGCGTTTTAAAAAGCAAGAAAAACTATTTATCAGACAACACTATTACCAGCCGAAACGGTAGGTTTGTTCTGCCTGTAAAAAAAGAGTATAAAAACCAAGTTCAAGGCACAGTAGTAGATGCCTCTGCCACTGGGGCTACTGTGTTTATTGAGCCATCGTCGGTAAGTCGTTTGCAAGAGGAGCTGTCTTTACTGCATATAGCAGAAGACAATGAAATTCGCAAAATACTTTACACCCTCACATCAATAGTAGACGATTGTATTACAGAGCTTAAAACAAATATGGAGTATATGGAGCTGTTAGACTTTATTTTTGCTAAGGCTAAATTCTCATTAGATTTAAAGGCTATTGAGCCTACAATATCTACAGACAGAGCAATAAAAATAATTAGGGGTAGGCACCCTCTTTTAAAAGTGAGCGAATGTGTTCCCTTAGACTTTGAAATAGGCGGAGACGTTAAAGGAGTTATAATAACTGGCCCTAACACCGGTGGAAAGACCGTTGCATTAAAAACAGTAGGTCTTCTTTCTCTAATGGCTCAATGCGGTCTTCATGTTCCTTGTGAAGAGGGCAGTGTGTTCTCAATGCATGCAAATGTATTGTGTGACATTGGCGACGGCCAAAGTATATCTGAGAATTTGTCAACTTTCTCTTCTCATATCAAAAGCATTGTGCATATTCTAAAGAGTGTATCTCACGAGAGCCTTGTTCTACTCGACGAGTTAGGCTCTGGCACAGACCCAGCAGAGGGCATGGGCATAGCTATTGCAATATTAGACGAGTTGAGAAAAAAAGACTGCCTATTTTTAGCAACAACCCATTACCCTGAGATAAAAGACTTTGCAAAAAACACACCTACATTAGTAAATGCTAGAATGGACTTTGATAAAGAGAACCTAAAACCTTTATATAAACTACAAATAGGCGAAGCAGGTGAGAGCTGTGCACTGCATATTGCAGAGCGACTAGGTTTGCCTGACCACCTTTTAAAAAGAGCTCATTTTGAAGCATACGAGAAAAACACTCCGATTAAAACAGAGCAAGCTACTCGCACTTATAATGACGAAGATGAAAAGCCTCAAATGAGAATGGCTAGTAAAATAAAAAAAGAGCTCCCTAAAAAAGAGGGCTCTGTAAGAAGCAAAAGCTTTAACATGGGTGACAGCGTAAAAGTTTATCCACAAAAAGAGATAGGTATTATTTACAAAACTGCAGACGACAACGGAGATTTAGTAGTTCAAATTAAAGGCATAAAGAAAAAAATAAATCACAAACGAATTAAGCTATTAACCCCTGCAGCAGAGCTATATCCGTCAGACTATGACTTTTCAATAATTTTTGACAGTGTTGAAAATCGTAAGGCAAGGCATAAAATGGACAAAGGGCACAACCCAGACTTAATTGTTACTTATGATGAATAATTATAAGTATCATTGCTAATTAAACCCATTAACAAAGCAAACTCTATTTATATCAAAAAAATTTGACATAAAAATACTTTGACAATAATGGATTTTGCTTGTTTTCTCTCACATGCTCTAAGGTAAATCCGCATTTTTCATAAAATTGAGGTGCTTGAAAATGGCTTGTAACTAAATTTATATTATTTAAGCCACTATGCTTAAAATGTTCTTCAACCGTTTTTATAAGTTTCATACCTATGCCCTTGTTTCGATAATTGCTAAACACAACAATGTCATCTATATAAACCTCTGAATAGCATGTGTAACCGCTAATTATTCCACATACTTTACCCTCTTCTGTAGCTGTAAGGTAAAACGGAGTATATGCACAGGTAACTCCATTTTTACTCTCGTATTTTATGTGTTCACTCTCTGCTTCTTTTAATATTCCTTCGCTTAACTTACTTTCAAATTTTATTTCCATTTTTCTCTCCATTTTTTCAATCGTTACAGTTAATTCACTTGAATAACTTAAGAATCAAAAGAAAAAACTGCGTAACCCAAAGCAAATAAAGGGTTGTTGCATTAAAGGCAAATTATACAAATTCATCTATAATTGTCTTTAATGCGACAGCCCCTATTTTGCGTTAAACTGTTCTTTTTGAGTAAATAAACACTGGTGTTCCGTCTGATATTGTGTAACTGTCAAGGTGTAATTCTATGTTAGGGTTTTGCCCTAAAAATAGTTTTCTACCCTTTCCTAAAATGGTAGGAATTATTGCAATGTGGTATTCGTCTATGCAATCTTTTTTTATAAAGGGGTCAATTGTTTTCCCTCCACCAAAAAGAAAAATATTGTTTCCCTCTTCTTTTTCTTTTAATAAAACTTCCACAATATCTCCGCTAATAAATCGCAAGTTGTCTCTATCTTCTTCTTTTTTAGTAGTGGCAACATACACTTTTTTAGCCGAGTAATCTTTTGAAAAACCTTGCCTGTAGCAATCTCCACCCATAACAACAACATCTACGTTATCTAAAAAATCAGCAAAATTATGGCTCTTAGGGGTGTTAAGCGAATTATCACCGTCGCCTTTAATCCAATCAAACCCACCGTCTTCGCTTGCAATATAGCCATCAAGACTTATTGCCAAGCTCAAAATAATTTTTCCGCTCATATAATTCTCCTTTGCTATAAATATATGGCATTGTTAATATAACTAATAAATTTTTTCATTTTCTTATAAATAAAGCCATTTATTTCTTTTCATATGGGTAGGTTTGTGATTACTTATACAAAGCTCCGTAAGTTTCGCAAGCACGGTAATCTCCACCCTCTTTGTCCATACCAAATGCGTTCCATGCGCTTGGTCTGAAAATGTCGTCTTCGCAAACATTATGCATGCAAACAGGAATTCTAAGCATTGAGCAAAGAGTTATAATGTCTGCACCTATGTGCCCATGGCTTATTGCTCCGTGGTTTGCACCCCAGTTATTCATAACGTCGTAGGCAGACTTAAATGCGCCCTCACCTGTTGTGCGTGGAACAAACCATGTGCAAGGCCAAGTGTAGTTTGTAATATTCCAAATTTTGTCAGAAACATCGTCTGGTAGCTTAACTGTCCAACCCTCTGCAATTTGTACAACAGGACCTAAACCTTTAACAAGGTTAAGTCTTATCATAGTTACAGGCATTTCGCTGTCGGTTAAAAATCTTGATGAATATCCGCCGCCTCTAAAATACCCAAACTCTGCTGCACACCACTCTGTAGCGTCTGTAATAGCTTTTGCGTCTTTCTCTGTTACATCATACCAAGGTTTAATGCAATTATTTCCGTTTTCATCTATTGCGGCTCCGCTTCCGTCTAAACAAGCTGCTCCACTGTTAATAAGATGAATAATACCGCCGTTCTCTTTTGCAATACCCTCTAATTCATAGCCTGTTTCAGCCTTAACTGCCTCAGGGCTCCAATATGTTCTTACGTCTGCAAAAATTTGAGCTTTGTTTGTTAAAAGTTTCATAAACAGCATACTTACACCGTTTAAAACGTCGTTTTCAGTAGCTAGAATATATGGTTCACGTACTCCATTCCAGTCGAATGATGTGTTAAGAACAGCCTCTGCAAAGTCGCCGTTAGGGTAAAAATCTGTCCATTGGCGTTGACCTTGAAAACCTGCTGCTATAGCGTTGTGACCAAGAGTTTCCTCTTCGCAACCTGCTGGTAGGTTTTTATTGCCGTTCATAAGGTCTTTAACAATAAGAGCCATTTTTACTACGAACTCCCAGTCTTTTTGGTTGCCCTCTTCGTCTTTTTGTAAATTCTCTGGGTTAATATTTATTCCAACTTTGCAATTATCTTTTACCCAAGCCATAGCCTTGTTATACTCTGCCTCGTCGTAAATTCCCTCTGACATACGTCTTATAATTTCTGTTTCGTCAACTGACTCTGTACGCATACCTAAATAGTCTTGTAAAAATGCACTGTCGATAATTGAGCCGGCAATTCCCATACAAATTGAGCCAATTTGCAGATATGATTTACCTCTCATTGTAGCAACTGCAACGGCAGAACGACCGAAGCGAAGCAGTTTTTCTACTACGTCGGCAGGTATTTCAGTAGCGTCGGCAGGTTGCACGTCGTGCCCGTATATACCAAAAGCTGGCAAGCCTTTTTGTGTGTAACCGGCTAGTACAGAGGCTAAGTAAACAGCGCCGGGTCTAGCTGTTCCGTTAAAGCCCCACACGCCTTTAATTGTAGTTTTCTCCATGTCCATAGTCTCTGTGCCATAGCACCAACAAGGAGTTACGGTAAGTGTTATGTCAACGCCCTCACGTCTAAATTTATCTGCACAAGCAGCAGACTCTGCAACTCTGCTAATAGTTGTATCGGCTATAACTACTTTAACAGGCTCTCCGTTAGAGTATTTTAGGTTATCTGTAAAAAGTTTTGCCGCAGCTTTTGCCATGTTCATAGTTTGCTCTTCAAGTCCTCCACGCACGTCTAGTACGCCGCGTCGTCCGTCTATAGTAGGTCTTATTCCTATTACAGGGTATTCTCCAATTAATCTGCTTTTCGCCATTTTTATGTCCGTCCTTTCAGTTGTAAGGTTTTGTTAGGTATGTAAAACCTTACAAAACCGTATGTATGAAGAATATTTTCATACTAAAACAAATAATAAAATTATTATAATTATACTATTGATTTTTAGATAATACTTGTTATATAATATTAAAAACTATAACGATATTGAGGTTTTGAATGAAGTTTTTAGCAACGCATGAAAATTCGCAAAGAGGTAGCAGTGAGTTTCCACTTGAGCTATACCACATAGACAGCACTCACCCACGCTATCAAATGCCTTTTCACTGGCATATTGAGTGTGAAATAATTCGAGTATTAGAGGGCAGTATCTCACTTACTCTTAACGACAGCACCTTTATGCTTAAAAAAGGGCAAGCTGTGTTTATTCCAAGTGGAGTAATACACGGGGGCACGCCATATGACTGCGTTTATCAATGCGTGGTTTTCTCGTTTGAGAAGTTTATGACAATAAATCAGCTTAGAAAACAGCAGTATGAAAGAGATTTGGGTCAAGGAGATTACTTGCCGCCTATACTAAAAGATAACACACTGATAAACATTATTTTTACCGCCACAAAAAACAAATGTTATGGCTATGAGTTTGTGGTGCAAGGTGCAATTTTACAGTTGGTGGGTGAGCTTATATCAAACAAGCAAGCCGATAAGTATCAACCGTATTCAAGTGCTGAGAGCAAAAGAATAAATAATATAAAAGAGGTGTTAAGGCTTATTAGAGAAGACTACACAAAGCCTCTTACTCTTGAAATGCTCGCGAATAAGGCAGGGCTTAATCTTCAGTACTTTTGCAAGGCATTTAAAAGCATAACAGGTAAAACACCTATAGACTACCTCAATTATTATAGGGTTGAGTGCGCGGCTGAGCTTTTGCAAGCAGATATTATGAGCGTTACCGAAGTAGCCTTCTCTTGCGGCTTTAACGACTTAAGCTATTTTACAAAACTTTTTAAAAGGCACAAGGGGGTATCTCCTCGAGAGTTTAAAAAGCAGAGGGTATGATATAGTAATCAAGCCCAAAGCTAACATAAATCATGTGAAAGACAAATTGTGCAAATTCATCTTAATGCAACAACCCCTTTAGATTTTTCAATTAATTTATATAGTTTAGTGATAGTTGCTGGTGTCTGCTTTATTTTATTTCTTTTCACTAAAATATTTTATTAATTAATAATTATTTAACTATATTTGCTATATATATTAAAATATGAACGGTATAATAATAGACATACAAATGAGAGATATACTAAATTTAAATATAAATACATGTATTGCATGTCTCATTACCAATTACTGTGCGTGGTTATAGTTGCAAATAATATAATGAATTAACTTGAAGTGAAAAAGCATACATATTAAGCTTTTACTTGATTACTATAGTGTTTTCTAAGTTAATACTATATTAGACACAATAGGCAATAGCCGAATACAACCACGGCAGACCAATAATTCCGCATAAGTTAACTTATATGCGTTAAAAAATAGCTGTGACGAAAATAAACCTTTCGTCACAGCTACATTATTATGTCTGACAGATTAAATAGCCCATGCTATGCACTTAATAAGCTCTGATAACTTGTAGTCATAACCAATTCAATAATCACCAAAACTTTGCTTGCAAAAGCTAAAAGTCAAACCAAAGTTTGAATATATATTTTTTTGTGAGCAAAGATTTGCCTTGATTTTGTAGTGGTTTGACTATATATGTTCGCTATTCATCACTCATACTTTAATGCAATAGCATAATTATAACTTAAGCTATAAAATCATGTATCAGAAAGTCCAAAACTAATACCTATTGCTTCGTTAACTTTATTCATCGAGTCGTCTCCCAGTCTTCCCATTTTTTCTTTTAGGCGGTGTTTATCTATGGTGCGTATTTGCTCTAAAAGAACTATCGAGTCTTTTTGCAGTCCTGTATCTGTTGCTTGTAGCTCTATATGGGTGGGTAGACCTGTTTTTGTTTTTTGACTTGTTATAGCCGCGGCAATAACTGTAGGGCTGTATTTGTTCCCAACATCGTTTTGTACTATTAGCACAGGCCTTACTCCGCCTTGCTCTGAACCAATTACGGGGCTTAAATCCGCGTAATATATATCACCTCGTCGTATAATCACTGTTTTCACACTCCGTAAATTTCATCTGTTAATATTCTTGCCTAGGTAATTTGTTTTTAAACCATGGCAGAGAAATTTTATCTTATATTTTTTACTTACACAAATATTTTAGCTATACCACTAAAACATCTGATATTATATAATATTATGAGTGTGATTTTTTGTTACTGATTACACTATGATTTGACTATAACAATTTTTTCTCTATACTACTGAAAATTTCAGGAAGAACCTCTATCATATCGGTAGGTAACATTGCAGTTTGTGATAAGTTTTGAGCACAAAGGTCACCTGCTTTACCATGAATGAATACGCCTGAGGTAGCGGCATTAAACGGGGTCATTCCTTGTGCTAAGAAAGAGGCTATCATTCCAGCTAAAACATCGCCACTGCCTCCTTTTGCCATGCCTGCATTACCTGTTGTGTTCATTCTTATGTCGCCGTCGGGCGCACATACTAAAGAACCTGAACCCTTAAGAACGGTGAAAACGTTATAGTCTTTTGCAATTCGCTTACTTATATTAATTCTGTCTATTTCTACTTGAACTACCGTTTTTTCTGACAGCCTTGCCATTTCACCAGGGTGAGGCGTGATGATAATAGGAGACTGTGTTCTTTTTAACATGTCTATGTCTTGTGCAACAAAGTTAAGCGCGTCTGCATCTAAAACCAAAGGGCAGTGACTGTGCTCTACAATAGGAGAGGTGAATATTTTAGCCAATGCACCCAAACCCGGGCCTATAAGGCAAGCCGTTGAATTACTAATAAGTTGAAAGAGCTCGTTACCACTGTTTTGAGACATTTTTCCGTTCTCAAAATTTATTATGGTAAAAACAGCCTCTGGTACTAGTGGTGCTAAAATTGGGTAACACATTTCATCTGTTACAATGTTTAATAGCCCAACACCACACCTAAGTGCAGCCCTTGCAGACATAGCCGCCGCACCTAACATTCCGTAGCTGCCGCAAATCATTGCAAGCTTACCGTAGTTGCCTTTATGGCTTAATGGGTCTCGCTTTTTAAAATTAGGTAAAATGTCGCTCTCTTTTAAAACAGAGAAAGAACCAGGAAAACGCTCTACTAAAGTTTTGTCTATACCTACAGACGCTACTATGTTTTTGCCGCAGTAAGACGTTGACGGGTGTAGTATATTTGCAGGTTTTATAGACGTGAAAGTTATTGTAAAATCTGCCTTAAAGCACACACCGTGAACTTTGCCTGTATTGCATTGACAACCGCTAGGTAAATCTACAGCTATTTTTGCACCTGTGTTTTTATTGGCAATGTTAATTAGCCTTTCAATATGGTCGCTCATCTCACCTGAAAAGCCAATTCCGTAAATGGCATCAATAATTATATCGGCTTTTTCAACCGCGGTTTGTGTTTCATACTGTTGATTATCCCAATTATATATATTGATATTTTCGCCCATTTTTTTAAAAGCTAACTCTGCAATGTCTGTCGTAGGCATGCCTTGCACTAATACAACACCAACCTTTGCCCCTACTTGAGAGAGTCTGCGAGCCGCAACAAAGCCGTCGCCACCATTGTTGCCTTTACCGCAAAGCACAATTACCTCTTTTGCCTTTACTTCGTTTCGTCTAATTGCAAAAGCTGCTACTGCATTGCCTGCTTTCTCCATTAGCTCATCATATTTCGCACCGTCTTCAACAGCACATTTTTCAATAAATTTAATTTCGTCAGATGTAAAAACCTTCATGCTCAAACCCCCTAAATTATTAATTAAAAAAGATAAATAAATATTTTTTATTTTTTGTATAAACGTAAATATTGTGCAAATAATACTTTTAAGCAATTCAACAGTGCGTTTGTGACCCGAGATTTTAACCAAGAGGTTAATTAGGCGGGTGGTTGTTTTGCCCGCCCCTAAAATACTAAGTTTTTAAAAAACAAAGTATGAGTTTATCTCGGGTCATAATACAACTCGATTGTAATAGCCCAAGATTAACAAGGGGCTACTGTACATATATCTAGCCATTAAATCGCCTAAAATATAAGTAAATTGCTTATAAATTAATTATAACACTAATACAAATTTTTGCAATGTAAAAGTAAGATTTTTATTGTATTTTTTGTCGGTAAAAGTAATTAAACACTAGTAACAAGCACAAACCCGTTTCTGCAGCAGCGTGGGATTTCTAACTGTGTCAAAGTCTCTTGCAAGGATTGAGCCTTACTGCAAGTCTTTTCCTTGTTATAAAAAACACACACCACTGTAGAAATCTACTCTTTTGAGGGGGTTCGGATTATATCGGTCAGTCTATAGTAAATTAACTTGGAAAACTAACATTCCTCAAGAGTAA
>CAYJEZ010000014.1:0-32009 GCA_964369215.1 uncultured Eubacteriales bacterium | reverse complement strand
TAATGCAAAACAGAACCAGCTTTATTATAGCGCACAGATTATCTACAATTAAAAATGCAGATTTAATTTTAGTTATGGACAAAGGTAATATTATAGAACAAGGAAGCCACGACGAGCTATTAGCAGAAAACGGCTTTTATGCTAACTTATATAATAGTCAGTTTACAAAAGTTAGCTAAATCTCGACAATTTACTTTTGTTTACATGAAAAACACTAATGTTTTATGAGTTAAGTTATAATATAAATGCTTAAATACTAATAAATTAGGGTGCAACACATCAACTTTGTGTCGCACCCTTTAAATTTACTTATCACTAAAATAAATAGCAGTATTAATGTCAAAAATTCCAATTAATGAATATATTTTTTGCATAATACTTATATCTTCTGCATTATCAAACCTAGTGTATTTAATGAAATCACTGGTAGCTACTGAAACAGTTGTACCATCTGAATATGTTAACGAGAAAGAGTTGTTTCTAATATTTATCGAACTAATGATTGCATATGTTAAGTCATCTCCCTCAAGAGTTGACAAAGTAACTAATACTGGGTTACCATTCACTATTTCTTCATATACCCTCTTAATAAATTTATCATTACTTTGATTTTTCATAAGAGTTATTTCTCTATTAAGAAAAATATCTTCTAGTTGAGAATGTAAAACAGAAGGAACAGGACTAATATTTGAAAAATCATCCTGCGCAGAGACATTCCAGTTAGCTAAAATTTCTACCAAACCTGCAACTGAATTTTCTGTAAGTGAAATCACATTTAATCCTTCTACAGATTGAATATTGCTTATTTGCCCATTGCTTTCTAAATTTGAAATCTCATTGTTTGTTATAGTAGAGAAAGCAAATTGTCGAGCAGTAAAGAAGATAGCTACTACCGCAAAAACCAAAAGAACAATAACAATCTCAAACATCATCTTTTTAAGTGCTATTCCAACAGGCTCTTCATTGTTAAATGTAAGAGGCTTTCTTTTACCTCTTCTATGGTTACTGTAATTCACACCGTTAATAAGCTCTGTTAATTTATTTTTCTCTTGACGCTTATGAGCAGTTGTGCTAGAAGAGCGAAAAAACTCCTCTTCATCTCCAAACCTATCTATCTCAGGTAAATTTGTATCTTTTAAATCAATTGTATGAGAATTTAGATCTGTGAAATTATTGCTTTCCCCTATTTCCTCATTGTTTTCTTTATATACATCAGGCATGTATTCGCCTCCAAATTTATAGTTCGTTATTTTAGTTTAAAATAGACAAATTCATTTTAAAATAGCTAAATTTCGCCTATATCAAATTATATCTTAATATCATAATAAAGTCAACACCCAAGTTGCTCAGGCTATAAACAGTCATTCTACTAAAAAACATAACGCATAGCAACATTGCTATACGTTATGTCTATATTTTAAATTAAATATTTATCCAAAAATGTCATTGTATTTTATAGAATTAGTCAAGCTCACACACTACTTTTTTAATCGGCAAAATCATAGCAGGAATCATTGAAAGTTCATCTATTCCATATTCAATAAATGTAGCTGTTAGTTCGCTATCCGACGCAAGCTCGCCACAAATACCAACCCAAATCTCATTATCGTGCGCTGCATCTACTACCATTTTTATCATTCTTAATATAGCCTTATGGTGTGGGTCATAAAACTGCTCTAAATTAGAATTTTGCCTATCTACAGCCAATGTATACTGAGTTAAATCGTTTGTACCAATGCTAAAAAAATCTACTTCTTTTGCAAGTTCGTCAGCAATCATAACTGCAGCCGGTGTCTCTATCATAATTCCAAAAGGCACATCTCCTATATTTAGTCCTGCGCCCACTAGTTCGTCTCTAGCCTCTTTAATAAGCTCCTTACACTTCTTAACTTCCCAAATTGAGTTTATCATAGGTATCATAATCGAAATTCTTCCAAAAACACTTGCCCTTAAAATTGCTCTAAGCTGTGTTTTAAAAATCTCTTTTTCTACAAGCGAAACCCTTATAGCTCTGTAACCAAGTGCAGGATTTTCTTCTTTTTGCATATTTAAATAAGACAGTCGCTTGTCCGCACCTACATCTAGAGTACGTATTATAACACTTCTACCCGACATCATTTGTACCACTTGGCTGTAAGCCTCAAACTGTGTATTCTCGTTAGGAAAAACACTGTTCTCTAAATACAAAAACTCACTTCTAAAAAGTCCAATTGAACTAATGTTATTTTCTAAAACTGTAGCAATATCTGACACACTACCTATATTTGCAGCTAGTTTTATAGTCTTACCCGACTTTGTAATTGGCTCAATATTTTTATATTTATCTAGAAGTTTTTTTCTTTTTTCATCTTCTTTTTTCATAGCATATGCCTTTTTTACCTCATCTGTTTCAGGCTCAACAATAATTATGCCTTGAAACGCATTTACAATGGCTTGTTTTCCATCGATGTCATAAGGAATTTTACACGACACTATAGTCGGTATACCAAGAGTTCTTGATAAAATTGAAGTATGAGAGTTTATAGAGCCTTTTCTTGTAACAAATGCCATTACCTTGTTTTTATCAATTTGCACTGTGTCGCTAGGCGACAAATCATCTGCTACAATAATGCAGTCTTCGTCTAAATAAATAGCACCCGTTTCTCTGTCTAAAAGCACATTAATAACTCTTTCAGATACATCTTTTATATCTATCCCACGCTCTCTCATATATGCATCTTCCATACTAGCAAAGATATCATAAAAGTTATCGCTTGTTAAACTTACAGCATACTCTGCATTAATATGCTGTGTCTCAATTAAATTAATAACAGAACTTATGTAGTCTTTGTCTTTTAACATCATTTGGTGAAAGTCAAAAATGAACGCACTACTCTTACCCACAGATGCTAAAGTTTTTGCATACAACACATTTAGTTGAGATAATGCAATTTTTTGTGCAGTATAAAATCTCTCTTTTTCTGTTTCAATATCGTCTATTATCTTTCTTACTACTTTTTTATCTAATTTCTTTAGTTCTATCGCCTTTCCGATCGCTATGCCGTTAAAAGCAACTTTTCCTCGATATTGCTTCATATGACTGCCCCCTCTACTACCGCAACAATACACACATTACCAACCCGATTTATCAGACCGCATTCATATCCTATCGTAAATATATTGTAATATTTATTATTAGTTTTGTCAATAGTAAAATAAAATTATGTATGATATATAAAAAATAAAATAATTTAGTTTATTTTTTATTATTTTATTGTAAATATTTACCAATTAGTTTATTATTTTTATCTCTACTCTTTTAATTTTAGGTGTGTTATATGCTATTATACAGTAAAATATTATTTTTTTACTATAGTTAATTAACAAAAAAATCACTACGCAAGTCAAGTAAAAAAAGCTATAACCTATAAGTTTTTCAAGCAATTAACTTTAAGTGAAACTGTAGGCAGTATGAATGTAATTTCACACTGCCTACCACAAAAATATTATATGCTTTTTCTTGCAACTATATTACTTTAAATATTCATTTAGTTTGAAAATACTTTTTCTGTAGATTCATTCTCAAATTGCTTATTATAAAGGTCAGCATAGTAACCGCCTTTGTGTAAAAGCTCTGAATGAGTACCTCTCTCTATTATCTTACCAGCTTTAACCACCAAAATAATGTCTGCTTTTCTAATAGTAGATAGCCTATGTGCTATTAAGAAAGAGGTTCTGCTACCAAGTAAATTAGATATTGCATCTTGTATTAGCTCCTCAGTTTTTGTATCTATCGATGCAGTAGCTTCATCTAGAACAAATATTCTAGGGTTGGCTATTATTGCCCTTGCAAAAGATATAAGTTGTTTTTCACCTGTAGACAATTGGTCTCCACCCTCGCCTACCGCACTGTCATAGCCCTTATCCATTCGCATAATAAAGTCGTGCGCATTAACAATTTTAGCTGCATTAATAATATCTTCGTCTGTACAATCCAGCTTGCCGTATCTAATATTGTCTTTAACTGAACCAGAAAACAAATGCGGTGTTTGAAGAACATAGCCTATATTGCTGTGTAACCACAATGTACTTCTCTCTTTATAGTCAATACCGTCAATTAACACCCTACCCTTTGTAGGTTCAAAAAACCTACAAGCAAGGTTTACTAAAGTCGATTTCCCAGCACCTGTCTCGCCTACTATAGCAACAGTTGTTCCAGCAGGAACTTCAAGATTAAAGTTCTCTAAAACATTCTCTGTTCCATCTGAGTACATAAATGTAATATTTTCAAAAGTTATATCACCCTTTATGTCTTCCCAATTCTCACGTTTTGGTTCAAAACAAGTTCCATACTTTTCTACTACCTCTGGGCTGTCTGTTACTTGTGGTTCTAAGTCCAGCAAATAATTACATCTCTCAACATTTACTTGTGTAGCAATAACCCTTGAAATAGTGTGTGCTAATTGTTGAACAGGTCCTGCAATTACTAAAGCGTAGTTAATAAAAGCAGTTAGCTTCCACAGTTCGATATCTCCATCAATTACCTTGTTACCACCAGATGTAATTATCATAGCTACCGCCAAAGATGTAAGCATTGCAATAATTGGAATATAAAAAGCATTAAGCATAACAGCACTAATAGACTTTTTCTTCATGTCTTCAGTAACATTTTTAAACCTGTCTAAGTTTTTATCTTCAATTACCAAAGTTTTTGAAGTTTTGGCTCCAGATATTCCCTCGTTAAAATTCCTTGTTATTTCTGCATTAATATTTCTTACATCTCTGTTTACTGACAAAATCTTTTTTTGAAATAAATATGTAATAGTAGCTATAAATGGCACTATAATAATTACAAGTAAAGCTAACTGTAAATTTATTAGGCACATGGCTATAATATAACCAATAATTGCGGCAGATGACCACACTATGTCTACTATACCCCAAGCTACCATACCGCCTATTCTGTTTGTGTCACTCATAACTCTTGCAACTATTGTTCCCACTGGAGTGGTATTATAGTAGTCAAAGCTAAGTGTTTGCAAGTGAGTAAAAAGCATTTTTCTATACTCTTTACCAACTCGCATCTCTATTCCTATAGCTAACCTAGCCATACATAGTGTTGTAAAGCTTTGAACAAGCATAGCGCCAATACCTGCTAAAGCAAATAAACCTATTCCATCTAGTACTTTTGGCTCAATAAAATTATCAACTGCAAAGGCACTAAAAAGAGGAATTATTACGTCTATACCCGAAGCCACAATCATGGCTATTGCTAAGAAAATTATAGATTTTCCTTGCTTTAGTATTATCGGTAAAACTCTGCCCCAAGTTTTAATAAAACTTATTTTCTCACTCTGCACTTATATCACCCCCATCTTCAGAACGTGAACGCTGAGTATCATATATTCTTTTGTAAATTCCGTCTTCTTTACTTAGCGTTTTATGTGTTCCTTCTTGCACTATCTTTCCTTTATCCATTACTATTATCTTGTCTGCATTCATAATAGTAGTAATTCTATGTGCAATAATTATTGTAGTACCTTTAACTTTTTCATTAATAGCGTTTCTAATTTTTGCGTCTGTCTCCATATCAACAGCAGACAAAGAGTCGTCAAAAACTTTAATAGGAGTGTCTTGCATAAGCATTCTGGCAATGGCGACTCGTTGTTTTTGTCCTCCCGAAATGGTAACGCCTCTCTCACCTATTTGAGTCTCATACCCTTCTGCAAAGCTAGAAATAGTCTCATCTATAACTGCAATTTGGGCATACTGACGCACATTGTTAATGTCAGAAGTTAAAGCTCCGTCAGAGATACTCTCTTTAAAACTTTTAGAGAACAAGAATGGCTCTTGCAGTACAATACCAATGTTGCCTCTTAAGTCTTTTAAAGCGATATCTCTAATATCTACACCATTTATTGTTATTTTTCCATTCCCCTCAGGCAATTCATAAAGTCTATCTAGCAAATACATTAATGTAGACTTTCCACTTCCTGTTGCACCTAAAATACCTAAGGTTTTTCCACCCTCAATTTTAAAGTTAATATTATGTAGTGTAGGTATATTCTCAAGGTAAGAGAAGTTAACATTCTTAAACTCTATATCACCACTCATCTTAGTCGTAAGAGTTCTTTCTTTGTCTTTCTCAGGCTGTGCATTTAAAACATCAAAAAGTCTAGTTGCACTAATCGATGTTTTACTTAGCTCTGCAATAATTCTTCCCAGTTGCCTTACAGGCCAAACTAGCATAAAGTTGTATGATACAAAGGTTAAAAATTCACCCAAAGTAAGTTGACCCTCAACAGCCAAAACAGTACCATACACCATAATTGCAATAATCTGAATAGCGGCTGTAAAGTCTTCAATTCCCCAGTTATATCCCATTATTTTACTTAGCTTAATCCAAATATTAGTATAAACTTCATTTTTTTGGTTAAATTTGTCTAGTTCAAAACGCTCTCTACCAAAAGCTCTAACAACCCTAACACCAGTTAAGTTCTCTTGCACAACAGAGGTTAATACCCCTTCTGTTTCATCTGCCTCTTGAAACTTTTTACCAATTAATTTGTAAAAAACAAAGGCAATTCCAAGTGTAATAGGAATAAAAACCAATGCTACAAAAGCAAGCTGTGCATTCATTGTAAACATTAAAATAAGTGCAATAAAAATTAGAAACAGTGTTCTTAAAAGAGATTGTAACTGGTCGCTTACAAAGTTTTTTATCATTTCAACATCCATTGTACAACGCTGAATAATGTCTCCGGTTTGATTTTCATTGTGCCAATTGTAAGGCAAAGTTTGAATATGCCCAAATAGTCTATTTCTTATTCTTTCGATCGTTCCCTCACATGAATGTGCAAGAAAATACCTAGACCCAAAATCGCAAAATGCTGATAATAATGATAGTATCACAGAAGCTAAAGCACAAAATATAATGTTTTGAACTAAAAAACTTCTGCCTCCTAAACTCTCAATAAAATTCACAAAAAATTCAGGTAGTGCAAAAGGTTCTTCTCCTATAACAGAGTCAACTGTTACCCTTATTACCTGTGGTGTTAAATAGCTTAATAAAACTGCGCATATTATTGATAAAAAGGCTAAAAGAAAACCAAATCTATAACCTTTTGTCATAGGATAAAAATCAATAATTGTATATTTATTTTTTTTCATACATCAACCGTCCTTTCTAACGGCATAGAAGTACACTTGACTTAAATAAAAAACATAAGCCAAATCATAACTTCCCCCTCTTTAATTATAGTGTTTCGTCTCTCTATAATTTACATTTTATCGGCAATCATTTTTGCCAACTCATAATCTGTTTGAGTAGTAATTTTAAAATTTGTCGTCTCCCCCTCTATTATCTTAACCGGCAAGTCATTTAGAAGAAAAATTTTACAGACTTCTGTAAGCGTTTTTTTCTCCTCCTCGTTAAGTGAAAAAAACAGTCTTTTAAACAAATTTACATTAAAGCTCTGTGGTGTTTGTGCTCTATATAACTCTGCTCTGTTTGGCACATCATCAAGGCTTTTTCCGCTTTTTGAATAGAAAATTGTATCCTCTGTCGCTATAGCTGTTCCGCATGCCCCGTACTCTAGTACAGAATCAATATTTTCATTTATAATTCTATCGCTCACAAACGCTCTTACCGCATCGTGTGTAATTATTACATCGTCTTCATTGCTACCATACTCTTCACCTAAAGCGTTTAACACATTCACAAGGCTAGAATTCCTGTCTTCTCCACCCTCTACTAGTGTTACTTTTCGAACTTCACTTTCGCTTAAGTGATAATGTAGCATTTCCTCCATAAAATTCGTCCAAGAAGAATTTATGCCTACATAAATCTTCTCAAATCTATTGCAAGCTAAAAATTTTTTTATGCTATGCATTATTACAGGCATGTCTCCAAGTGGTAAAAATTGCTTTGGTAGTCCCTTTGTTTTCATTCTAAGCCCTACTCCACCTGCTAAAATAGCGGCAAAAATCATAAATTTCTCCTCGCTTCTGTATTAACAAAATTAATCTTTTGAAAATTTCTTTAAGTGTCTCACATCTTGACCTACAAATCCAAGCTTATTATAGTTTCCAAAAAAACGAGATATCAGCCTTGGGCTATATCTTTTCTCGAGTTCTTCACTTGTTAAATTAGTACTTATAATTGTAGGTAACGACCTCATTATTCTTGTATTTATTATATCGTATAAAACCGATAAGGTATAAGCAGACGAAAACTCTGTGCCTAAATCATCAAAAATAAGTAAATCGCAATCACATAGCGCTATAAAAGACTGAGACTCCTCATTAAAACGCTCTTTCTCAAAGCTCATACAAAAACCATGCACGCTACCATATATAACACCAAAGCCCTTTTCTATAAGCTCTTGGGCTATTGCTAAACTTAAATGCGTTTTACCCAGTCCTGTTGCACCTTGCATTAATAAGCTAGGAGATTTAAGCGAAAAAGAGTTTGCGTATGACTTACAATACGCATAAATTCTCTCCATCAGCATCTTTTGACTATCTGGTAGATTTTTATAATACGACACGCTAAAAGTATCAAATCCGCTCATATTCAAAGGAGTGTTCACATTTAACTCTTCAAAGCATATTTTTTTAAGTAAATCTTTGTAGCAAGAGCACATTATTCCGTGCTCATAACCTGTGTCTTTACATTTTTTGCACATATACACAGGCTCAATATCTTCAGTAGTAAAGCCATGTTCTTTTAAAAGGCGAGCTAATTTCTCTTGTAGTGCCAAGTTAATATTTTTTAACTGCTCTAACTCTTTTCGTGCATTTGCTCCTTTTACTACTGCAATTGCTGCCCTACTGCCTGTTTGCATTAAAACGCTCTCAAGTTCTGAAGCCTCAGGGCATTTTTTAATAAATCTGCTGTAATTTTTCTCTGCAGTAAGTTCTGCTAAGTTTTTTCTCTCAGCTAAAACCAAACTAGCCTTATTATATGTTTCAGGCGTATATGTCATTTAGCTCACCCCTTTACAAGTCTTCAATATCAAAAACATTAAGTTTGTCAAAATCATCTAAGTTATAACTAGTCTTTTCTTCTTTTGATTTAGTAGGTTTTGCTTTTTTTTCAAACTCTTCTAAATCTTGCGGCGTAATTATGCTATTTTTATGCCAATTTTTCAATATTTTAAGCATATATGTTGGCTGAAATTTTCCCGTCCCATCAACAGTCTTTTCATATGCAATTCCTATCATTTCTGCTGAGAATTTTAGCATAACTAAAGCCTCGTAGGCTAGTTCTAACTCCTTTTTAGTAGGTTGCCTTGCACCTATTGAAAGCATCGAGCTAAGCCTTTTCCATGCTTCATCTCTTTCATTCATTTCGCTTATCATTGTCTCTGCTTGCTGTATTGTTGAAACACCCAATTCATGCCACTTTTTGCTAGTATTTTCAATAAACGTAGTAGAAGTTCGTCCAACCGTAACACAGTGAGAAATTAACATTAAGATAACTTCAACCGGCAAGTTGTAATCGTCGTGTGAAATAAGCAAAACTGAACAAAAAGAGGGCGATAATGTTTTGCCTAAAATCGCTTCTGCATCAGAGAACAAATATGCAAGATTTTGAGACTCTTTAAGCCTTTTTGCTATATGTAAACTGTCAGCCCTAAGCATTTTCGGAGTAGTTTCATTTTTAATCTCTTTCGACACTTCTACTACAGACGCACTCGGCACAATTTCACTTCCAGCCCTAGAAACAAGTCCTTCGCTAAGCCAAAAATCTATTGCAGAGGAAATTTCTTTTATTGGAATTCCTGTTTTATTGTATATAAATTCTTCATTTATATTTTCTTCAGGGTATCTTAACAAAAACAAAATAAGTTTCAGTTGGCTTTCATTACATACCTTAATATATTTATCTATAAGAACTTGAGGAACTGCAAAAACAGAACTCCAAACACCCAAATTTAAGTAAAATGACATTTATAAATCCTTTCGAGCGTAGTTGTTAGTTAAGTCAAACCACTACAAAATCAGGGCAAATCTCTGTTTGCAAAACCCATAGGTGAAAGCTTTTACAAACATTTCTTTGATGATTTTTGTAGTGCTTATGACTATTTGTGAAAATTATATCACACTAAAGTATTAAAAATCAAGTTTAAAAGGCAAAAAATAGACCTCGACAAGGTATGTCGAGGCCTGAAAGAAACAATAATTATCTTTTTGAGAACTGAGGAGCACGACGGGCTGCTTTGAGTCCGTATTTTTTTCTCTCCTTCATTCTTGGGTCACGAGTTAAGAAGCCTGCTTTTTTAAGTGTAGACCTTAAGTTCTCACTATCAAATTGCAATAATGCTCTTGAAACGCCGTGACGGATTGCACCAGCTTGACCTGTAACGCCACCGCCATTTACTCTACAAATGATATCAAATTTCTCATCTGTTTGAGTTAATACTAATGGTTGACGTACAATAAGTTTTAGTGTTTCCAATCCAAAATAATCGTCTATATCTCTATCATTAATCGTAACTTTACCTGTACCTTGATAAATTCTTACACGAGCTACTGAGCTTTTTCTTCTACCTGTTCCGTAGAAATAAGGTGCTTTTTCGTACATAATTACTTCCTCCTATTAAAGTTCCCAAGTTTGGGGTTGTTGGGAAGCATGAACATGTTCGCTTCCTGCAAAAACGCGTAGTCTTAACTCTGCATTTCTGCCTATACTGTTAGACGGAATCATTCCTTTGACAGCTAATTCCATAGCTTTCTCAGGTTTTGTACGCATAAGAGTATCGTATCTTACTGACTTCATGTTACCAATGTAGCCTGTATGACGATAATAATATTTATTCTCAAGTTTTGAACCTGTAAGAACAACGTCTTTACAATTGATAATAATTACATGGTCACCGCAATCTACATGAGGTGTAAATGTAACTTTGTGTTTACCACGAAGAAGCACTGCTGCCTCTGTAGCCACACGACCAAGTGATTTGCCGGCTGCATCAATCACATACCATTTGCGATCAACTTGTCCTGCTTTTTCCATAAATGTGGACATAATTTACCTCCGAAATACTTAAATTTAATATCATGATGTCGAAATCTTTGCAAGCTAATTTGCTACAACCGATTTCGTCGCTTGTCTATATTAACACAAACATTTTAGATAGTCAAGCACTTTTTTTATTTATTTTAATTTAGTTTTAGCATTACTCTTGTTTTCTTTATTTTTCTTTATTTTCCTCACTTTTCCTCTTGTTTGAATAACAAAAAATTTCATAATATATTTTTGTCTGCTTTACTTTAATACCTTAGTTGCATATAACTCACACACATAATTCCTTTTAATTCCTGAGTATTTACTCTCAAGTTGTTTTAATTCCTCAAAACAAAGTCTTTTCATCTCTTCTGAGTTGCTACCAAAAAAATTTGCAGTCATGCAATACCCAAAATACTCTTCTGCAGTGTATTTTTTTGTCCAATAAAATTGATAAAGCTTAGGCTTTGCAAAAAAATTGCTTTGCTCAATTTCATTACTAATTCTAGGCACACGGCTTTCGTAATAATCTTTTGATTTCATTGTTGATACATGCGCGCTGTATTTTTCAATAATTTTAAATAAATCTTTATCTAGTTCAGTTTCTTCAATAAGTTCTATATTCCAAAAGGGCATAAGCCACCCATCGCTTTTAAGAGCTTTACTGCAAAGCTCAAACCCTTTTGGCTTTTCTACCCAATGAAAAGCTTGTGCAGATACAATAATGTCATATGTATCGCTTTCAATAGAATAATCTTCAAAACGAGAGTTAACAAATTTTACTTTACCCTGTTTATATGTAACTTTTGCTTTCGTTATTAAATCTTCACCTGGGTCAAGTGCAACTACCTCATACCCCTTCTCAATTAACTCTTTAGTATATTTACCACTTCCGCAGCCTATTTCTAATATTTTAGAATTTTTATTAAGCCCAGCTAGCTCTGTAATAGTTTTTAGCACTTCTTTTGGATAATCAGGCCTGTATTTATCGTAAAAACTAGCCATTTGATTAAATACTACGCTTTCTACCTTATCTCTGTTCTCATAAATCATATTATCCCCCAAATTTAAATGCGAAATCAAGTTTCCACTCATTTCGCATTAACAAATTCTTATCTTTCAAATTGGCTTGGGTGCTTCTCGAAAAAGTCAACTCTTGGCTCTAAAAACTTTAAGCTGTGGTTTTCATCACAGAAGAAATATAAATCCTCAAAAATATATTCCCAATTCCACACTTTTTCATCTACACCTAAATACTCTGCTAGCATCTCGCAACCTTTTGGAGCTATAGAGTGAAGAAGTGTCATAGCCACTTTTACACCATAAAAACTATCGACAAGTGTTTGTTTTCTAAGTTCATTGTCGTCATTTTTATCTGCCTCTTTTATATTCGCAGCCCATAGTTTGTTCATAAATCTAATGTAATCATCTAGCACATAAGTAAGCCTATGGAAGTCATGATTATACATGTGTCTCTCAAACTCTAAAATTCTTGTTTTGCTCTCTTCTTTAACCTTCTCGCTAACTTCACCCCTTGGTAAAACTCCATCGAAGTAAGTCTGAGTAGTGTAAAAACAAGACCTTGCAAGCCTATTAAACACGTTTGTAAGCAAATTACCCTCTTTAAGCACAGGGTCTTTGCTCTCCCTCTCATTCTCAGGCAAATACACATTAGGAGAAAAACTTGCATTTTTATTAGATAACCCTAGGCTTAAAAAATGAATTCTTAACTGCTCTGCTGTGTAGTGCTCTAACAAATCTTTCGCCATTGGAGGTTTAATCTCGCTAGAAGAACTAGCCTTTTTATTCATAAATAAAAGATGTTTATTCGCTACTATATGAGGAAAATTAGTGTTTTCCCAATCATAAATATCACTTTTATCTTTAGCATAATAAGACATAAACATTGCCATTTCTGCTATAGCATAAAAATAGATATTATCTTCACCTATGAATTGGTACACTTTTGTGTCTTCTGCTTTCCAAAAACTTTCCCACTCGTTATCGTCTGCACCAATGCTTCTTAAATACTCTCTTGAGAATGAAATTGGAGCCCATAAAGACTCTGGCCATACCCAAAATGTTAAATCTGTTAATCCGTCTTTTGTTGGAACAGGCACACCCCACTCGCAGTTACCTGAAAGTCTAAATGGAACTAAAGTTTTTCCAGTTCTAAAGCGAATATTTTTAGTAGTAAGAACTTCTTTTGCGCTGTCTCTATCTTTTAAACTTTTAAACTCAAAAGTATAAGAAGGCTTTTTAGGCTCGTCAATGAGCTCATGCTCTGGTAGTTCAGTAACTAAAGCATCTAAATCTTCTACTTGTGTTTTTTGAACATAAATAACTGGCTTTTTCAAAAACTCGTCTATTGCTCTTATAATGAATTTTCTTGTATTTGTATTTTGTTTTATATCATTTAAATACTTTGTCATTATGTCTAAATAATCGTCTAAATTAAAGTACCAGTTAGTTACCTCTCTAAGTTCAGGAACTTCTCCACTTAAAACAGATTTTGGCTCTAAAAGCTCTTTAGGGTCGTACTGATGACCCAATCCGCACTCGTCTGCATAGGCTTTATCTGATGCACAACCCTCAAACGGACATTTACCTATAACCTGTCTTCCATTTAAAAATACGCCTACTTTATTATCATAAAATTGAGGATTAGATTCTTTAACTAAACTGCCATTCTCATAAAGTTTTGTAAAAAGCTCTGCAGATACCAAATCGTGCATATTTGCTGATTCAGCCAACGCTGAAGAAGCAAATAAGTTTAATTCTACTTCATAGTCTAGTAAAGTTCTCTTTTGAATTTCATGATTCTCTGATACATAATCTTTTATTGTCCCATTAAATCCGTCTTCTACTTTTTTTCTATAACCCTCTAATGCAGGAGAGCCATAGCAATCTGTTCCTGAAACAAAAATAACATTATCTTTGCCTATTCTATCTCTTAAAAAACGTGCAAATGTATCTGCGTGAATAAATACGCCGCCAACATGCCCGAAATGTAATTGTTTGTCTCCATATGGCATTCCACCTGTTACTACAGCCTTTTTAGGAAATTTGGGTCTTTCAAATCTATTTTCTCTCATTAATATTACCGTGCCTTTACTTAATTTTTATCGTCAGCCAAATAACCTTTTTCTCCTAAGGCTTTAACCAATTCTTCATAATGACTTTTTGTCGGACAACTAACTGTGTGAAGATGCACATTGTTTGTTAGCGCAGACAATGGAACTACATTATTAGCTTTCATTTTTTCTAAAAATTGAGCTATGTCTCTTCTAGAAAAAAGATGCAAATTACCTGTTAACTCTCCATATAGCTCGTGGTCAATTCTAATATCAATTACCCCACAGCCACAGTCGATAATAATATACAGTTCTTCTTCAAGACTCTCTTTTGTATGTCGACATGCTACAGTGTAATAACTCTCGTTACTTTGCATTACATACCCTCGTGCAGTTGCTGTTATGCTTTGCCCTGCAGCCCTTAGTAGCGCAACATCTCCAACAACAATCTGTCGGCTAACTCCAAGCTCATTCGCTAGCATAGTAGCGCTAACTTGTACATCACTATTACATAGCCTATCTAAAATATAAGCTCTTCTTTTTTCAGCAGTCATCTTACAAAATCCTTTCTTTTTTATCAATGCCTACCTTAGGTAGGCAAATTATTGCTTTATACTTAAAATACTTTAGCACTGTCATTTTAAATAATAAATCATGCCATTTTTCTCTTTAATTCCTCTTTTCCGCCTTATCTGGTAGAAGAAAAAAGTATATAGGTTATTATCATATTAACTTAACAGAACCATACTTTTTATGTTTTTGTATTTAAAAAAACTTTTATTTTAAAAGTAACTCTCTAGCCATTTCTTTCTTTGTCTCGGTAATCTCATTACCTCCGATAATTCTTGCAAGCTCCTCAACCCTTTGATTGTGGTTAAGAGCAATAACACTAGTGAAAGTTTTATCTGCAGTGCTATGCTTTTTAATAAGCATATGATTATCTGCCATTGCCGCAATTTGCGCTAGATGAGTTATGCACAACACTTGTTTATTGTTTGATACCTCTTTTATTTTCTGACCTACCTTGTTTGCAGCTTCACCACTTATTCCTGCATCTACCTCATCAAAAATCATCGTAGGCACACCGTCATCTTTTGATAAAACAGTTTTAATCGCAAGCATTATTCTCGACAACTCTCCGCCTGATGCTATTTTAGACATAGGCTTAAGTTCTTCACCGGGGTTAGCACTTACCATAAACTGCACTTTATCACACCCGCCTGAAAACAACTTGCACCTCTCTAAAGAAACCCCAAATTGAACCTCTGGCATATTTAAATACCTTAAATTCTCTACTACCTTTGAAGAAAATATTTCTCCATAGTGTTTTCTTTTCTCAGAAATAGTTTTGGCAAGTTTTATTGCTTTAAGCTTAGTTTCTTCAAATTCTTCTGACAATCTAATTATTTTCTCGTCAGACATTTCAATATTCTCAAGCTCTTCTTTACTTTTCTTAAGTGTATCAAGAATTTCTTTTTCGTCTGCCCCGTATTTTAAGCTTAATTTATATATAACAGATATCCTGTTTTCTGTCTCTTCAAGCTCGTCAAGGCTGTATTCGGTGCTCTCTTCATAATCTCTTAGCGTAGCACTAATATCTTGCAGGCTGTATTCAATGTCTCTTAATTTTTCAGTTACTACTGATATTTCTTCAAAACTGTCAGATATTTTATCAAGTGCATTAATTGCACTACCAACAGCATCAACTACAGAACTCTCATCATTATCACTGCTAACAATCTCTCTGGCAGTAACTATACTTTTAACAATCTTCTCGCTGTTCCTCATTATATCTCTGCGTTTTGTAAGTGCGTCAAGCTCACCAATTTGAACATCAGCTTCTTCTATTTCTTCTATTTGATATTTTAAAAAGTCACTTCTTCGCTCTTTTTCATCTTCATTTATATTAAGCTCGTCTAAGTCTTCCTTAATCTTTTTCAACCTATCAAATGTACTCTCGTATTCATTTATTAGCTTGCCCAACTTTGCATATTCATCTAAATATCCTCTATGAATATCTGTAGATAATAATTCATAACTGTCGTGCTGTCCATGAATCTCTACAAGCAAATACCCCAATTCTTTCAGCATTGCTACAGTTACAGGAACTCCGTTTACCTTACAAATATTTTTAGAGTTTGCCCTTATCTCTCTATAAATCTGCAGTTGAGAGTCTTCACTTTCTATTCCCAACTCCAAAAGCTTATTAAAAACAGCCTTATTATTCTCAATATCAAACATGGCAGTAACTAAAGCTCTGTCACTACCTGTTCTTATCAAATCTTTTGATATTCTCTCGCCTAACACCGCACCTATTGAGTCTATAATAATAGACTTACCTGCTCCTGTCTCACCTGTAAGAGCAGTAAACCCACTCAAAAAATCGAGTTCTGCCCTTTCAATAACAGCAATGTTTTGTATAAACAAACTTACAAGCATGCTAACGCATATCCCCCTTGGTAATTATCTAAATAAATCAAGCTTTTATCATTTTTGCAAATTCAATTTGTTTTTCAGTAGCTAGCTCTGTAGTTTTGCAAACAACAAAAATGGTGTCGTCGCCTGCAATAGTGCCTACAAACCCCTGAATAGAATTTGCATCCATAGCTGCACACACCGCCTGAGCCATACCTTGCATACACTTTATAACCAAAATATTCTGAGCTGCCTCAACAGACAACACAGAGTCGGCAAAAAAAGACTCAAACTTTGATGAAATATCTTTTGTGCTCTCTTTGGTGTAAGCGTATCTATATTTCCCTTTGCTTGATAGAGTTTTTATTAACCTAAGCTCTTTTATGTCTCTTGATACTGTAGCCTGTGTAACATCAAATCCATCTTCTTTGAGTCTTTTTAAAAGCTCTTCTTGAGTGTCGATGTCAAATTTTTTAATTAACTCTGCAATTTTGGCATGTCTTCTGTTTTTCATACTTAACCTCTCACTTATAAAAGTTTATTATTTAAAAGTTTAAAAAAATTTCTTTTCTCTTTGGTTAATAGCTTCACCCTTTTGTCTGAAGCCTTAAAAACTACCTCGTCTTTTGCGCTTAAATCGAACGGTTTTTCTCCGTCTAATGTCAAATACATCTTTTCTTCACTTCTTGGAACTAGCCTTACTTTTATCTCGAACTCGTCTCCAAAAATAATACTTCTATTAAAAAAAGAATGTGGGCATATCGGGGTAAAAATCATGCATCTTGTCAACGGGTCTACCACAGGTCCCCCTGCAGACATCGAATAAGCCGTCGAACCTGTAGGAGTTGCCACAATAAGTCCATCTGCACGGTATTTAAATTCAGAACCGTCGCAAAACACCTCATAATCAAGAATTTTTGATTGCTCTGTAGAAATAACTCCTTCATTTAGAGCGTTTCCTACAAATTTTTCATTAATAAAAATATCTAAAAGCATGCGCTCTTCGTAAAATCCACCATTATTAATTAAACTAGGTATACAGTCAATGTCACTAAGCTCAAGCCCTGCTATATATCCAAGCCTACCTAAGTTAACCCCTAAAATCGGCTTATTATTTGCATGTTTTGCTGTGTGAATAATAGTTCCGTCTCCGCCTATAGCAATAAAAAAATCGCTCTTATCTGCAACTGCAAAGTGAGTATCACAGCCTATGCTACCCACTATTTCATCCGACATTTTTTTATGGGTGTATACAAGGTGATTTTCTTTTTTAAGTATACTAGCTATATGGCATGCAACCTTTAAGGCTCGCTCATTATTACTGTTAAGCATCAGCGCAATTTTCACATTATCCCCCTTTAAGCATTAAGTTTTAAATGCGACTCTTTTACTATTTCTTCTATATTTATGCTACAGGTTTTCATATTTTCTAAGCTTTTTTGCAAAAAAATTAAATATTCTATATTACCCTCAGGGCCTTTGATCGGCGAGTAATTAAGCCCTAACACACTTAAACTGCTCTCGACAAAAAAAGCATATAAATCTTTAAGCACGCTTTCGTGCACTTTTTTATTTTTCACCACGCCCTTTTTGCCTATATTTTCTCTGCCTGCTTCAAATTGTGGTTTTATTAGGCACACCAAATAAGCATTGTTTTTTAAAAACTCAAGAATTGTAGGTATTACTTTTTTTAAAGAAATAAAACTAACATCAACACTTACAAATTCAATATCGTCTTTTATTTGCGCTTTTGTTAAATACCTTGCGTTTGCTCCCTCAAGGCTTACTACTCTACTATCTTCTCTTAGGCACTGCGCTAATAGGTCGTGACCTACATCTACGCTGTAAACTTTTCTTGCTCCATTTTTTAGCATGCAGTCTGTAAAACCACCTGTAGAAGCCCCAACATCCATGCATATTTTGTCTTTTAAATTAATATTATAACTTTTAATTGCCTTTTCTAGTTTTAGCCCACCTCGGCTTACATAGGCTAGCTTTTCTCCTAATATCTCTATTTTATCTTCATTCGTAAATGTAGCCGAAGGCTTAGATACTTTTATAGCGTTCACATAAACTATTCCATCTGATACCATAGCTTTTGCCTTTTCTCTACTCGGTGCATGCCCTAACTCAAAAAGCAATAAATCAAGTCTTTTTTTTTCGTTCAATAAAATCAACCTTGGCTTTCTTTTATCATTTTTAATATTTCTTCATATTCAAATTTTAATGTTTTAAGCTGATTTTGCATTGTATCGTGCCCTACAAAACCGTCTTTAATGTCATTAACCTTGTATTTACCACAAAAACCTAATTCCATAAGCTCTACACAAAATTTAGACGCAACTCCCTCAACTGCCTCTTCAATAAAAAGCACTTCTTCAGCCTTTGCTACTTCTTTTATAGCTTCAATAGGAATAGGTATAATTTGGTTTAGTTTAATTACTTTTACAGGTATTCCAGTATCTTGTACTGCTTTAATAACCTCACAAAAAACTCTACCATAAGTTACAATGCAAAATTTAGCATTTACATTGCCAAAAACTCTGTAATCCTCACCTTTAAACACATAAGCGTCAGGCTTGTACCCACTTTTACCCCTTGGGTATCTAATTGCTACAAGCGAAAAATTGTCTTTGACGGCACTTAATAAAGCATACCTTAATTCGTCATAATAACATGGAGAAAAAACAGTCGTGTTAGGTATTCCTTTTAAGAAATTCACATCAAAAACGCCTTGATGTGTCCTTCCATCGTCTCCTACCACGCCTGCACGATCTATGCACAAAACAAGCTTTGTCTCTTGCAGTGCTATATCATGAATTAAACTATCGTACGCTCTTTGTAAAAAAGTAGAGTACACAGCAAACACAGGAATTAAGCCTTTTCTAGATAACCCTGAGGCAAAAGTAACAGCATGTGCCTCTGCAATTCCCACGTCAAAAAATCTATTTTTAAACTTTTTTGAAAACTCTGATAAGCCTGTGCCCACCACCATTGCAGCAGTAAGCGCACAAACTTTTTCATCTTCTTTTGCAATGTCAACAAGTGCGTCACCAAAAACAGAAGAGAACGACTCTTGTGACGACTCTACAATGCCTGATGTAGGGTTAAACTTTGGCACGCCATGAAAATCTTTTGGGTTTGTTTCAGCATGTTCATAACCCTTGCCTTTTTTGGTCATTACATGTATTAACACCGGTTTATTTATCTCTTTTGCACTTGTTAAAATCTCTTCTAAAAACGGTAAATCATGCCCATCGTATGGTCCGTAATACGCAAAACCCATATCCTCAAAAATTGTTGAATTGTAAAAAGCCTTTTTTATTGAGGTTTTTACACCTTTTGTAAAATTAGTAAGTCCCTTGCCTATTAACGGAATGTGCTCAAAGGTGTATTTTATTCTCTTTTTTATTCTAATGTAGCCTTTTCTCACCCTCATGAATGTAAGATACCTTGACATAGCTCCAACATTTTTAGATATAGACATATTGTTATCATTTATAATAACAATAAAATTCTTCTTAAGCCTACCAGCATTATTAAGTGCTTCATAACATAGCCCACCAGTTAATGCTCCGTCACCTACAACTGCAACCGTGTAGCTGTCATCTTGTTTTATCTGATTTGCCAACGAAATACCAAGCGATGATGAAATTGCTGTACTACTGTGACCAGTAGTAAACATATCATAGTCGCTTTCTTTTATGTTTGGAAATCCTGAAGCTCCGCCTTTTTTTCGTAAACCTTTAAAAAGTTCTTGTCTTCCGCTTAAAAGTTTATGAGTATAGCACTGGTGTCCTACGTCCCATACTATGGTGTCTTTCGGCATGTTAAAAACTGAGAAAAGCGCAACAGTTAGTTCGACAACACCTAAGTTAGACGCCAAATGCCCTCCGTTTTCAGACACAACATCAATAATCTCTTTTCTAATTTCTTCGCATAAAAGCACTTTCTCGTTACTATTCAAAGACTTTAAGTCATCAGAGCCATTTATATTCTCAAGTATCATAATCCTATTCCATTTTGTATTTTAGCAGCATTTACTGTATTTTTTAAAAGTGTAGCAATTGTCATAGGTCCTACGCCACCTGGCACTGGTGTAATGTGCGAACATTTTGGCTCTACCGCTGTAAAATCAACATCGCCACACAGTTTGCCATTTTCATCTCTATTCATACCAACATCAATAACAATAGCGCCATCTTTAACCATGTCTGCTGTAACGAAATTCGCAATACCAACAGCAGCTACCAAAATATCTGCTTGTTTCGTTATCTCAGGCAAGTTTTTTGTTCTGCTATGGCAAATACTTACAGTTCCATTGCTATGTAAAAGAAGCATTGCCATCGGCTTGCCAACTATATTACTTCTACCTATAACTACACAGTGTTTACCACTAATTTCTACACCTGTAGACTCAATAAGCTCCATAACACCAGATGGAGTACATGGTAAAAAGTTGTAGTCGCCTATCATAATTTTTCCTACATTTTCAGCATGAAATGCATCTACATCTTTATCTGGGTTTATTGTAGCTATCAGTTCTTTTTCATCTAATCCTTTCGGAAGAGGAAGTTGAATTAAAATGCCGCTTATAGTTTTATCTTCATTTAACTCTAAAACTAAATTTTTCAGTTCCTCTTGTGATGTATTGGCACTTTATGCATTCTCTTTAGAATAAATTCCACAAGCCTCGCAAGCTAGTTTTTTATTTTTTACATATATTTTAGATGCGGGGTCATCACCTACAATTATTACTGCTAGTCCCGGTTTAATCCCTTTTTCACCAAGAACTTTAACCTCTTGTGCTATTTTCTCTTTAAGGTTTGCCGATACCATTTTACCATCAATAATTTTAGCCATTTTACTCGCCCTTCCTATATTTAATCATCATCAGTTTCATCACCATTGTCGTCTATTTCTTCATCACTTGTATCAGTAGCTTTTATTTTATTGTCTGCATTTGGGTCAAACTCTTCGTTTGCAAATAGAGTACTTTTCACAGGTCCTTCTGAAACTCTTTTTTGTTTTTTCTCTTTCTTAACCTCTGCTGAGCCAAAAACTACATTATTCATTTTCATAACTTCTTTATTTCCACAACCAATAAGGCTAGTACTTTTTCTAAACTTAATTAAAAGTGCAATTCCTGCTATTACAGTTAGCAAAGCTAAAGCTTGAGATACTCTAATAGGTGTGCCAGGAATAATTAAGCTGTCTGTTCTAAGCCCTTCAACAAAAAATCTTGTAATTCCGTACCATACTAAGTAAAGTAAGAATGTTTGTCCGTCATATTTTCTGTGGTATCTGTTAAAAAAGTGTAGAACTATAAACCCAATAATGCATAATAATGACTCATATAAAAATGTTGGATGAACTGGACCATCGATTACTCTAACTGTGTTCTCGCTCATCATTCCCCATGGTAAGTCTGTACCAGTGCCAAATGCCTCTTGATTAATAAAATTACCCCATCTTCCAATGCCTTGTCCAATCAAAAAGCCTAAAACAGCTGCATCTAAGCAAGCCATAACCTTAATTTTTTTATACTTGCATACTAGTGCCCCACCTAAAAGGCCTCCGATTATGCTTCCGTAAATAGCCATGCCGCCATCTCTAATATCAAAAATCTCTAGTGGATTATTTATAAATTTATCCCCCGGGTAAAATATTACATAATAAAGTCTTGCTCCTATTATTCCTAAAACAAGTCCTGCTATTATGGCATCAAACATATTATCTGAGTTAATATTCATCTTTTTGCACATACCTACAGCATATGTAGCGCCAAGCAAAAAACCAGCAGCTATAATAACCCCGTACCACATTATATCTAATCCAAAAACCGAAAACGCTACTGGGTCTATCTCTAAATTAATCCCTAACTCAGGAAATTGAACTAATCTCATTCTCTCCTCATACCTTTCCTTTTACAATAAATTCCTCAAACTTACTCTGGTAACACAACCGACAACACTCTGCTGTCTTCAATAAAAAGCTCGTTAAGCCTTCTTGTAACGTCTTCTAATGTTATCTCTCCAAAACTATTAATATATTTAAATAGCTCTCTGTTTTTAAAGTTTAGAGATGTAATAACATTTGCTATTGTAGCAGAGCTGTTAATTCCGCCTATATTGCTTCCGTAAATAGACTTTTTAGCTCTTGTAAAATCAAGCTCGTTTATTCCGTCTTTCTTAAGCTGTTCAATATAGTCGCTTATTTCTTTACAAACTCTTTCAGGGTCTTTACTCTCACCTGCAAAAATAGGGCAAGAAAAGCTTTCTCCCTCAAAATACTCATAAAAGAACGATGCATCATTAATTAATTGCATGTCATATAGTTTTTTATATAAGTCTGAAGAATCTGATGCTATAATATCTAGTAAAATCTCTGTAATAACAACGTCTTTTTCTTCTTTTATTCCTTTTATATTCTCTTTAAACCCGAGATAAAAAAGAGGAGATGCAACTGCCAATTTTTGCTCTATTTTAGCTTTTACTACCTCGTTGGGTTCATCTTCAAAATATCTTGTTATGCTAACATCGTCACAAGGTATAAGCATTTTATCGCACATTTCAAGTACTTTATCTGTATCAAAATTTCCGGCAATAACAAGAGACATATTATTAAGGTTATAAAATGTCTTATAGCATTTGTATAAATAATCGGCATTTATTTCAGATATGCTCTCAACAGTTCCTGCTATATCTTCTCTAACGGTATGTTTATGAAACATAGCATTTAATAGATTTGCCATTACCCTCCATTGTGGGTCGTCGTCATACATTTTTATCTCTTGTCCAATAATGCCTTGCTCTTTTTGTACAGATTCTTCTGTAAAATATGGGTCTTGAACAAAATCTAGTAAAATCTCTAAGCTCTCATAAAAATTTTGAGTAGTCGAGAATAAATAACAAGTATTTTCAAAAGAGGTGTATGCATTTGCACTTGCCCCAGTAGTTGCAAACCTGGCAAAAGCGTCCCCCTCTTCACTCTCAAAAAGTTTATGCTCTAAAAAGTGAGCGATACCTGCCGGCACAGTGTGAACCTCATCATCGCTACTAAGCTTAAACTTTGTATCAATAGAGCCATATTTTGTGCTAAACATAGCATAGGTAGATGTAAACTTAGTTTTTGGATAAAGTATTATTTCAAGCCCTGTTGAGTGTTTAACTTTAAAATAAAACTCGCCTAACTTATCATCGCTTATCTTAATTATTTCATTCATCAACACTCACTCCTTTTAACGAATAAACTGTGTCTAAACTAACTTTATTTGCAGCTTGTACAACATCTTCTTTGCCAAGTCTTAACACTTTTTGCTCCATCTCATCAGGAGAAACAATTCTATCTGATAAAACTTGAGACAAATACCAGTTCTCTGTAGCATAAAGAGAGTCTGTTATATATTTATAGTTATTCCCCATTGCAAGTTTAGCAAAATGAATATCATCATCGCTAAATTCGCCTTTTTTCATGTCGTCAAACTCTTTTAAAATTGCTTCTTTCGCCTTTTCTAAATTAGCAGTTTCTACTCCACTTTCTACTATCATAGCAGCCTTTTCTACCTTAAGGCTTGATGAACAATAGTAACAAAGGCTCATTTTTTCTCTTATGTTTAAGAAAAGTTTAGAACTCACAGTTCCACCATAAATTGCACACATAAGCCTTGTTGCAGCTGTGTTATCGGCATTTACGCCAGTTCTAAAACCTAAAATAAGTTTTGACTGCGCAAGCTTCATCTCTTCACTATCTTCTTTAAACGATGAAGAATTAATAACAGTATTTTTCACCAAAGCAACAGGAGTTCTCTCTTTTGTAAAATAGCTTTTAAACTTATCGCATACCAAGGAATAATTACAATCTCCAAGCACAAAAATCTCTATTTTTGCATTTTTCTTAATATACTCCCAAAAACTTACAAGTTCTTCTCTTTTTACTTCTTTTACACTATCTTTAGTTCCGTATTTTCTAATCTCAGCAGGCTCACCTTTAAACATAATCTCTTGCGCTTTTAGCCTTGCATATACTCTTTTTTCGTTAAAGTCTGCATCTATAGCCTCTAAAAGTTGCCTTTGTTGCTGAACAAATGCGTTTTCATCAAAAAATCCATCAGAACCTTTAAGCGGATTAAAAATACTCTCGCATAACAAATTAACATACTCTTCACTTAGTTTTTCGTTTTCTAATGCATATTTATCTGATATTCCTGCAACTGAAATGCTAAGAACCTGATTGTCACCTATTTTAGATACTGAAAAGCCTAAATCTGCCCCATAAAGTTCTGACAAATACCTAGACAGAATTGTCATATCTGGATAAAGTTTTGTAGATTGCGTTAATATTGAAGGAATAAGAGCATATGCAGACACTTTTATTCTATCTAGCGGTAAAATAAAATGTACCGAAACTCTAGCTGTTTTAAATTTATCATCAGTAAAATCTCTTACTACAATACCATTAAAACTTTCATTTATATTGCTCATTTTAAAGCCATGCCTCTCTTTATTGTTATTATTAAAAAACAAATATCGTCAATCAATCTTAATGTAAGTAGCATAAAACGATCTAATCTTTTTGTGTTAGTATAGCATATTTCATCAAATAATAAAAGAGTTTTATACATTTTATTTGTTAAAAAATTTATAATAATACGGTTGACTTGAAACATTACGGGTGGTAAAATTTAACTAGATTTTATTTTTATACTTAAAAAAGGATTATAACATGACTAATTTAAAAAAATTACAACTTTTATCAGAAATTTACCCGAGTATTTCTAGAGCAAGTGCAGAGATTATCAACTTGCAATCTATAATTAATCTACCTAAAGGCACTGAGCATTTTATCACAGATATTCACGGAGAATATGATTCATTCTCTCATGTGCTAAAAAACGGTTCTGGCTCTGTAGCTAGAAAGGTAGAAGAAGTGTTTGGGCACACCCTAGCAAAAAAAGACAAACAAGCCTTGGCAACGCTTATTTACTACCCAAAAGAGAAAATTGAGATTACAAAAAAAACAGAATCTGACATGGACTCTTGGTATAAAATAAATCTTTACAGGCTTATCGAGATATGCAAAATAGTAACGTCTAAATACACAAGAAGCAATGTTAGAAAAGCACTACCTCCTGATTTTGCGTACATAATTGAAGAGCTTATTACCGAGAAGTACGAGGTTCAAGATAAAGAGGCTTACTATGAAGCAATAGTAAATACCATTATTAGAATAGGCAGGGCTAAAGAGTTTATAACCGCTTTATCAAAACTTATTCAACGTTTGGTTATTTCTCATCTTCACATTTTAGGCGACATTTACGACAGAGGCCCTAGTGCTGTAAATATTATGGATAAACTTTTAAAATATCATTCACTTGACATACAATGGGGTAACCACGATATAGTGTGGCTAGGTGCAGCAGCAGGGCAAACTGCTTGCATTGCTAATGTAGTGCGTATTAGTGCAAAATATGGCAACTTAGACACTTTAGAAGTAGGTTATGGTATTAACCTTTTACCTCTTGCTACTTTTGCATTAGAGACATACAAAGGCGACCCTTGTTCAAGGTTTATAACAAAGGCAAAGTCTGAAAGCACTAAGGCTGAAATAGAGCTAAACAATAAAATTCACAAGGCTATTGCTATTATTCAATTTAAGTTAGAAAATCAAGTTATTAAAGCTCACCCTGAATTTAACATGGATGACAGAAACTTTTTGCATTTGATTAATTTTAATAAGAATACAGTTTTTATAGATGGCGAAGAATTCCCACTATTAGACACTAATTTTCCTACTGTTTCAAAAGATGACCCATATAAACTTACAGCTGAAGAACAAGCTATTGTAGATAGATTAAAATCCGCGTTTGAAAACAGTGAAAAGCTTCACTCGCACATGGCACTTTTACTTAACAAAGGTGGAATGTATAAAGTGTATAATAACAACTTGCTCTTCCACGGGTGTGTTCCAATGACAAAAGACGGCGAATTTAAAACTGTAAATTTATACGGAAGCACTTATAAAGGAAAAGCTTTTTACGACGCACTAGACTCATATGCAAGAAAAGCATATTTTGCTTTGGATAAAAGTGAAAAAGAGAACGGAAAAGACATACTTTGGTGGATTTGGTGTAATGAAAATTCTCCACTTTACGGCAAAGATAAAATGACAAACTTTGAGCGCTACTATGTAGGCGACCCAAAAACACATATAGAGAAAAAAAATCCTTATTATTCAATGCTTGAAAACGAGAAAGTTGTTTCATCAATTTTAGAGGAATTTGGTTTATCTCCGCAAGAGTCTCATATCGTTAACGGTCATGTACCAGTTATGCAAATCAAAGGTGAGAGCCCAGTTAAATGTGGCGGTAAGGTTTTGGTTATAGATGGTGGCTTTGCTAAGGCATACCAAAAAGTTACAGGAATAGCTGGTTACACCCTTATATTCAATTCATACGGACTAATCCTAGTAGCACATGAACCATTTACTACTACTGAAGACGCTATAGAAAATGAATATGACATAGTGTCGCAAACTGTTATGATAGAAAAAATGCCTAATAGGCTAAGTGTTGGAGATACAGATAAAGGCTTAGAGTTAAAAGAAAGAGTTCGTGAACTTGAAGAACTATTAAGGGCTTATAGAGACGGAGTTATTATTCCTAATGAATTAGGGTTTAATTCTGCACAATAAATAAAAAGTGGTTATTAAATGCTGAAAATTCTCAGTTTTTAATAACCATTTCCCTATTTTATCCTACAATTTAATAAAAAATGGGTTTAATTGTGGCAAACTGCTTAAAAATCACTTGAAATGCATACAGAAACTTATATTCATACCAATTATATATATTTTTTGATTTTTCAAAGTAAAGATTTGTTATAATTTTGAGGTAGTTTTGCAAAAAATGTTTTGCTTATTATTAAACATATTTTACAAATGCATATTTTCACTTTTTATTTACTATATATTATATACCTAATAACTATAGTCATTAACCCCCAAAAACTAACACAAATCAAGTTAAAAACCACATAGTCATAGTCAAATCAATATTTGATTTTAGCTTATTTCACTTGATTTCTGTAATGTTTTCAAAGTTTAATAACTATTAACAAGCTAATAAAAGGAGTATTTAATATGTACAGTGTTTTTTTAAGCCCTTCAACACAGCCTTACAACCTATATGCAACCAGTGGTAACGAACAAGAATATATGAACAAGGTAACTGACGCAATGGAGCCATTACTTACAAAAAACAATATTTCATATGGCAGAAACATACCAGATACCTCAGTAGGTGTATCTGTAAGAGAATCTAATAAAGGTGATTATGACCTACATTTAGCCCTTCATTCTAATGCTGCTCCACCAGATTTATCTGGCAAAATTCGAGGCGTAGATATGTTTTATTACCCCACTAGCACTTACGGAAAAGCAGCTGCAGATATTTTAGCAGAAAACATGAAAAAGCTATACCCCATTCCTAACTTAGTAAAAGCAGTACCTAACGAAAACCTGTATGAACTATCTAAAACTAACTCTCCTGCTGTTCTTGCTGAGCTAGGTTTTCACGACAATGTTGAAGACGAAAAATGGATAAAGGCAAATGTAGACAATATAGCAGCAAACCTAGTAGAGGCAATTTGCGAATACTTTGGCATTAACTATGTAAAATGAAATTACTAGTAGAGCTTTTGTGGGGTTACCATGTAATAATATTGATACTACTAGTAGGTATTAAAACCACTATCTCATCAAAATTTTTTCAAATAAGAAAATTCCATTATTGGATTAAAGAATGCCTTGCCCCTCCAAAAAAAAGCGATACAGGTATCTCAAGCTTTCAAGCGTTATGCACAGCGCTTGCTGGCTCAATAGGAACAGGGAATATTGTAGGTGTAGGTTTAGCTATAAGTATTGGAGGAGCAGGCTCAATTTTTTGGATGTGGGTATCTGCTCTTTTTGGAATGATGACAGTATTTACAGAGGTATCATTAAGTGCTAAATATAAAACCAAAAGTGCTATAGGTGCATTTGCATATATCAAGCGAGTTGGAAAAGGAAAACTTTTACCCTTTATTTACGGCTTAGGCTGTGTATTATCTTCTCTTGCAATGGGCAATATGGCACAGTCTAACTCATTTGCAAAAGCAGGCGAGCAGTTCGGCATACCTAATTGGGCTAGTGGAATATTTTTAGCTATTATACTTTTTTTACTCACTAGTAAAGGAATAAAATCTGTAGTAAAACTAACTGAAAAAATTGTTCCACTAATGACAATAATCTTTTTTGTTATTTCCATGTCTGCTCTTATTAAATTTAACTATAAAATTCCAACAATATTTAACGAGATTATTACCGAAGCTTTTACTTTAAAAGCTGGTGCTGGTGGCGGAATTTTCCTCGCAATGAAAACGGGGATATCTCGAGGTGTTTTCACTAATGAGGCAGGACTTGGAAGTTCTTCAATGACCTTTAGTAACGTTAAAAATAAAACGCCAATACAACTTGGGTGTTTAGGCATTTTTCAAGTTTTTATGGATACTACTGTAATGTGCACTATAACTGCCTTTACCATTTTATGTTGTACTGACTTTAGACAAGGTGATTTTCTAGCATTAACCGCTTTTAATAATGCCTTTGGAACTATTGGTTTTATTGGAATTAACCTATGCATGGCTTTATTCGCATTTGCAACTATGACCACCACTTCATATTACGGAAAAGTGGGTATCAACTATATATCAAAGGGCAGTTTAGACCATTTATTCCCTTTTTTGTTCGCAATATCTGGGTTTTGTGGTGCTGTAATGTCAGTAACTGAAGTATTTGACATATGCGATGCCTTTAACGGGCTTATGGCCATACCTAATTTAATAGGAATAATATATCATCTAAAAGAGATTCCAACAATCACACTAGGAAGCACTAATATCACAGCTTCCTGTTCATCAAAACAATAAAACTAGTTATTAAAATCACATCCTATTTTATTTTCGGTCACTATATATGCCTTTCTTTGATGATTTTTGAAGTGGTTTGACAATAATTATGATAAGCTGTTTTCACCACATAATTTACTATTAAACATAAAAGAAGTGACGATTGTAAAAATAATCGCCACTCTTTTTTATGCTGTTTAAAAAATTAATCCTTATAAATATACCATCACAGATTAAAAATTAAAACATTAATTATTTTGCTACATAAGGGGTATCAGTACTTCCAAGAGCAACATTGGGGTCTGTACCCTTTGGTAAGGTTACTATTTGAATTGCTTCTAAGCGCAAACTTTGCCCACTTGTTCCTGCTGGTGCTCCGTTACTTGCCCAATCTAGCCAACCATAATTTTGAGCATGAACCCTATAATAAATATCAAAAAGCTCTGAAACTTCTCCGGTTAACTTAATTTCTATAGCCTCAAGCCTTAAGGATTGACCTGAAGTACCAGAGACTTGTCCGTCTTTTTTCCAGCTAGTCTCCCAACCAATGTTTTGAATATGTGTTCTATATTCAATAGACCCTGAATGAGACGAATCTTGCAACATTATCTTCATGCCTTCTAAACGTAAAGACTTACCTGAAGTTCCTGAAGATTCACCATCTAATTTGTATTCTTGCCAACCAATATCCTGTACATGTGATGAATAAGATACACTTAATTCTTCTGTATAGAAAGGTCTAGTCGTGCTACCTGGAGGGGTTCCATTTTTTTCAACAAGCACTATCTCTATAGCCTCTAACCTATACCCCATACCTGCGCTACCTGCTTCTTGACCATTTTTCGCCCAATCTAACCAACCAAGATTTTGACAGTGCACTCTATAATAAACATCATAAACATTTGCTATTTCACCAGTTAGTTTAATTTGTATAGCTTCAAGCCTCAATGATTGCCCACTTGTTCCGCTCATAGCGCCGTCTTTTTTCCATACGCTTTCCCAACCAACATTTTGTATGTGGGTACGGTACTCAACAGATCCACTTTCTGGCATATTTTTAAGCTCAATCTCTATTCCCTCAAGCCTTAGTGAACTTCCCACTGTGCCTGAAGACTCACCATTACTAACCCAGTCGCTCCAACCTAAATATTGAATATGAGTGCTATAGGATATTTTTGGTTCATAACTTTCAAGGTCATCAGCAATATTTACTACATTAATTAATGCAGCTTTCACATATCCATAATCTTTACTAAAGTCATATTCTCCAACATTTTCAACCACTTCTCCTCTATCAGGCGATAAGGTTGCGTCTGACTGAACTTTATACCACTTCTCACCTTCGTGCATGTGTTCTGACAAAATAACGACTGGTACATTACTTACAACTTTTCCATAGCCGCTATTTGTATTGTATAAAGGTTCAATACGTGAATCGGTTGTAGGTTCTTTATAAACATCTACTGTAACACTTGATACCCCATAACTTACACTATTATAATCGTCAGGAACATTGTCAAAATACCTATCGAAATAGTACACCTGTGACGCTGCTTTCTCACCCCAATAAGGGTCAGAGGCATACCTCACATTTGCACCACTTTCTTTATTACCTAAATGCGATCCATTATATCTCCAGTCATAAGGATGTGCATATAACTCTGATATATAAATATCTGCATGATACATTATGCTATGTGCAGGTGAATCATATTTGTTAGAACCATAATATGGGTTGCTATCTACTGCACCATGTCCAAATAAATTGTTTTTATCTTGTGATATAGCACTTGAACCCCAAGCACTTTCATTTATTGCAACTCCTAGCATTAGCAAAGCATTTACACCAAAAGAATTTTGCGCATCAACAAATGCATTCCCCATTCCTAGCATAACACTTGGCTTACTATGATTTTTTGTCGACTCATATATAAAGGTGTCTATCTCCTCTGCTGAATAACCTGTTGCTGTTCTATGAGATAAATACTGGTAATAATTATAATATGGCTCGTTTTTGTTTATAGAGTTATTTCTATTCCCAGCCTCATAATCGTCTACCATAGTTTTATAGTTTGTATAAAAATATATGCCATCATAACTAAAATAGGTTGCATTGCTAGACATATAGTCTTGTTGATATCCGACCAACTGCGTTGAAGCATAGTATTGGTTATTAACTGTTATTTTATGATACAATCTGCCTTGAGATGTAGTATAAACAGATGTTACTTTATTTTGAGCAACAAAATCATCATACTCAATAACTAAAACTTCATCAGGGCTTACCAATCCTGTAACTCCAGACTGTAAAAACTTAACTCTTCCATCTGGTGCTAACCCTAAATATGCAGCATCAGGAGCAAAAGCACCATTTGTATAGCCTCCCTCGCCAGTGATAGCATTTGTATACAAAACAATTTCATTTTTATAATTATTAAAAATAATAACCCCATGTTCAATGTCATCAGGTATAGTCTTTGTTATCTCTAAACTTTCAACAATGCTTTCTATGCTGTAAATCTCATTACTTACTGGAATATTATTTGAATTTTCTTCACTTTGTACTGACACTTCTGCTTGTGAGTT
>CAYJEZ010000013.1:8741-32318 GCA_964369215.1 uncultured Eubacteriales bacterium | reverse complement strand
AATTGACTTGAAAACACTAATAGTTCCCAAGTAAATAACCGCATATATTAAAGCTTTTTTACTTGTTTTCTAAGTTAATTAACTATATTGTTAAATTAAACCTATTTTTACAAAAGAGTAATCGTCGCTCCATCTCTCGTCATTGCCACTATACCACACACATTGCTCTTTAAAAAAGCTAGGAGGTGCAACAGGGGATTTCTCGCCTAAAGTTAAATGATGCGGTCCAAGTAGATTTCTAAGATTATTCTTTATAGTTATCTCTATATCATTTTCGCCCAATTGTAAGTGTTTTGATACATCAAATTCGTCACCCCATAAAGCGGTGGTTTTATTACCGTTGATATTGAGTTTAACCACATTTATTCCTTGCTTATTTAGCTTGATTTTATAATCTGTTTTATCTAAAGTGATTTTTTTATTAAGAGTAATCTCACCTGCAAAGAAAGGGAAGCCTTGCCTTTCAATATTAACAAGATTTATCATGCTTTTAGGTGTATCTAACGCAAAAGCTCCGCTATAGCGTGAAGATTCTTCGTCTATTTCTTCAAAAGCTCCGTCAGTAGTAACTGAAAAATCTCCTACCAAGTACATGGCCTCTATCTCAGTGTTGAAACAAAGCTTGTTCTTCTCTGTTTCAAACTGATAAGCCTTTTCAACATTAGCATAAACTTCGTCTGATTGGGTATAGTTAAGGCATAAACTTATAGTGTTGTTACCAAGCTTAACGTATTTTTCTATATATATTTTTTCAAAAGAAGAATCGCAGAAATATGAATTATACTTCTTTTCTATAGTTGCATCGTTTATACTTATATCGAAAATATCAGGTGTTTCAAGTGCAAGATAAAGCTCTTTTGGTATATTGTTAACTGTAAAATAGAAGTCGCATTTAATTTTTACAGGCTTTTTAAGCGTTAATGCTCTGTTGTGTATGTTTAAAACATAAGCGTTTTTCTCAATTAACTCTCCATCAAAATAATAGTCGCAGGTATCTAATGTTAGCGAGTTTAAAGATGAACTTTTAATCTCCCATTCTCCTGTAAGGTCAAGTATCTCATTTTCATTAGATAATGCCTTAAATTCAGCTTGTGATTTATCTTTCTCGGCAATAATAACAAGGCTGTCAAAAGGTGAAAATTCGTGGTAGCCATTAAAATCGAACAGCTCACCAGTTATAATGTCTAAATATTTGTTGCCTACATAAATATCTGATTTTTGTTTTTCAGTAGTAGAGTTAACAAAATAATGAACATCAAAACCATCATAGCTTGTAAAATGATAAAGTAAGTTATCGTTACTTGCTACATTGTTTTTCTCAAGCGCATCGCCTTTTATTATAGTACCACCTTTTTTTTCAAACTCACTTAATAGTTCTTTCGTACTCTTAAGCAAAATCATATCATCAAACAGCACTATTTTACTATAGCTTTGCTCGCCTATTACAAGGGTTGCACCATCTACCTTTGCGTGACGTTCCATTATAATTTCGTCGCCTAAGTGGAACAATAAATGTTTTTTCTCTAGCCCTGCTACAAAATTCATAAAATTATCGTTGAATTGTTTTAACTCGTCAGTCACTGTTGAGTCAAACAATGTCCAAGCGGTGGTTTGTGGGTGTATTACCAAAATGTCGTAACAAATTTTTCCCTCTGCTAAAATCATCCCAATTCTAGACATTGCATCGTTAAACATCTTATAATCATCCCACCAAGGCTGTTGATAACCCATTGCAGGTGGGTAATCACGTTTTCTAATTCCTCGAAGGGTATAACCTTGAAGATGTTGGCAAAGCAAATTAACTCCTCTACCCATTTGAGCCTCATAAATACCGCGCATTAACTCAAAAGAGGTGTTATGCCCACATAGTGCAAATGTCTCTGATAAAATTTGTTTTTTTCCAAGCTGATGAGCCACCGATGTAAGCTGCCTTATTGTTAAAATATCGCCAATCTTTCTGGTTAAGCAGTCCATTCCCGGTATAGTGAAATACTCGTAATGGGGCATAGCTGCGCCGTTAGATGTAAGCTGGCTTTGTAGAGTTTCTTCAAGTACCATGTGCCCTGTTAATTGCAAGTTGCGCTCAATACAAAAGTCGTAAATTTGCTTCATAAAGTTTTTCGAGAACAATTCGGTAATAAGCTTCCAAAACTTTATTCTAACCTCTTTATAGTTACCCTCTGAAATGAATAATAAAGGAAGAACAGAGAGTAAGTCCTCACCATATGCATTATTATATTCGTCAGGTAAAATAAAACTCCAAGGAATTCCATTTCTAGAAATCTGTGGTTCATCGGTGAAAAAGCCTTCAATACTATTTTTGTATTTTTCAAAATAAGGCTTATACATAAGCTCGATAAACTCTTTTGTTACCTTAGCGTCAAGGGTATCAACGTAAAATGGATTAACATCATAGTAAAAGTGGTAGTCTCCTACGTTGCAAATAGTGAACTCATTAGTTTTACTGCCTTTTTCAATTCTTAGGTATTTTTGTTGATAGTCTATACCTTTGCCGTTAACCATACCGTCTGCAAAGCCTGACGGCCAACCGTTTTCGTCATACGCCCAGCTATACATTCCAAGTTTGCCACCTGTTTCAACACATGTTTTTACATTTAAAAACCAATCTTCACCCATATATTTTGTCTCTAAACCGCCTCTTGCATGCATAAAATATCCGCCTATTCCCACTGCGTGCATTTGCTCAATTTGCCTAGCCGTCTCTTTTGGTGATAAGCTATCATTCCACGACCAAAATGGAATAGGTCTATATTTATTTGGCACTTCTTTAAAGTTCATTTGTGTATCATCCTTTCTAATTTTAGAAAATCATAATAGTTTTTTATATAATAACATTTGTATTAGAATAATACAATAAGCACTTTTATTGATAGACAATAAAAAATAGCTTAGACTAAGTGATGTCTGAAAAAATTAAGATATACTCATTTACCCCAAAAACAAATAGAAGCAAAGCAAAAACCGCATATATTAAAGCCCTTTCGCTTGATTTCTGTAATATATTCTGAGTTTAGTAAATACAAAAAAAGAAAATCCGAACCATAACAGCTAGTTAACTGAATATGGTTCGGATTATTTATTTGTATTAAAATGCCAAATAGAACATATAAAACCCAATTAGAGCTATTAACAGGCCTAAAATGTATTTTACCAATTTACTAGCTTTGCCGTATTTTTCGTTTTGGGTTATCTTTTGTACAAAACCCACCGAGGTTCCGCAAATTACGGCTAGAATACCGTGACCAATTGAATATAATAATAGTAGTAAGATACCCCAAGCAAAATTGCTACTGCTTGCTACTATTGCTAAAAGAGCAATTAACACAGGGGTAGAGCAAGGTGACGAGAAAATTCCCCCTAATATACCAGCTATTAATGCGCCTAAATACCCTCTTTTCTTGTTTTTAGACAAGAGATAACTTGATGGAATAATTTCGAAAATCTCCCAAGTTTGCAGAGCCATAAGTAGCATTAATATGCCTAAAACAATGTACCAAATTACAGAGGAGTTACCAATAAGTGTCCCTGCTGTTGTGGCAATAACACCTAATATTGTAAAAGTAATTGCAGAGCCCAAAGCAAATGTTAAAGATAAAAACAAAGCCTTTTTCGTTTTTTTCTCTCCAGTTCCACCCACATAGCCTACTATTAACGGAACACTGGATAATGCACAAGGGGTGAACGAAGTGAGTATACCAGCAATTAATGCAAGCAAGGGCGCTATTAGTGTGCTTTGAGAAATAAGCTCTGACAGATTGTTTAGTATTGCGTCCAATTAGCTTACCCCCATATCAGTTAAAATGCTAAGCATTTGATCTTCAGTTAAGCCACCTTGATGAACAGTAAACAAATGCTCTTCTGTGTCAGGGTCAACGTATTTTAAAAGTTGAACTCCTATTTCACCTTCAGGTACATAAGGGGTGCCGTCAGCATTAATAAAAACTTGAGTAGGAATTACCTGAACAGGAAAGCCGGTAGCCGCCTCAGGTGTTTTCCAAACATCTACAAATTTTATTACTGCTTTACCTTGCATTTCATTATTAAGTTTTACAAGCACAGGTGCCATTTCTACGCAAGGCACGCATTCGTCTGCTCCAAAGTCAATTATTACAGGTAAATTATGGCTTGTTAAATCATCAACATCTACGCTAGTAGCTAGTAAGTCAACGCTTTCGCTGGCTGAGGCAATATCTTTTTGACTACCCAGTAGCCATATTCCTAATACAACAGTAAGCATTACTGAGGGTACAAGTATTTGCGCTACTTTTTTTTTAGTCATAATAAAAACTCCTCTTGTTTCTTAAATCAAAAATTTTTGTTATGACAATTCTACTACTAAAATCATAAAATGTCAAGATTTAAATCAAAAATTTTTGATTTGTTAAGAGGAGCTTAATATATTGAATGTAATTAGAGCTATATCTCGTCAGTATCAGATACTACCACATCAAGCCTACCTGTATCTGGATCCATTAAATAGCCAGACACACTGATATCTTTGGGAATCAGAGGGTGAGTTCTAATCATTTTCACACTTTCAGTTACAGAGATTTTTGCATCGTCAAAACCGTGTAACCAATTTTTAACATTATGGCCTAAATAATCTAAAAAGTCTATTTCTTCATCAGTTATTCCACGGCTTTTCATCTTGTCTATCATAGCAGATGAGTCAATACTTTGCATACCGCAGTCGTAATGATTTATAACAAAAATTTGATTAACCTCAAGCTGATATACTGCAACTAAAATGCTTCTCATAATGCTTCCAAAAGGGTGAGTAAGCAAAGCACCTGCGTTTTTAATAAGCTTTACATCTCCATTTTTAAAATTGAGTGCAGCAGGCAAAAGTTCAGTAAGCCTTGTATCCATACAGGTTAAAATTGCTATTTTCTTTTTTGGATATTTGGGGCTTGGATATTTTTCATACTCTTTTGTAGCTACAAAATTTTTGTTAAACTCTAAAATTTCTTCTATTTTCAAATTGACCTCCTTGGAATATATATGCACTGTTTTGTATTAATATCATTCTTTAGCTATTGCTAGAGTGTATTCATGTAATTCTTCGTAAAATTCTTGATGATTAAGTGGAAAGCCACCTGATGCAGATGCACTAATTTTTTCTCCTGTTGCAAAACGTATATAAAGTGAAGTGGTATCAATGTCCATTACACCCTCATATGATTCGCTACTACTATAGCCGTTCCAAGAGTATACGTCGTATTTTTTGCATATTTCTGCAATACCCTCAAAAACAGATTTGTCAACCACCTTTTCAGTTACAAAATATGGGTCATCTAAGCTATAATCATAATTAGTTTCAAAATAAAAATGTGCTCCGTCTTCTTCATCGGTTATTTTAACTGTGAAAATTCCAGCCATAGGTATTGTGAAATTAAATTCAAAACGAGTCATGGCACCTAACTCCTCTACATTAATTATTTCAATTTCTTCACTACTACTTTCATTTGTAGTTACTTCATTACCACAAGCCGTGAGAAGTAGTAAGAATAAAAGCAGTACAATGTACTTTTTCAAAATATCACCCCGTTGGTATAAATATAGCAATATAACCTAAGCTAATCAAGTTAGTATCGACTTTAAAGGAGTTTAGAAAATAGGGTTTTATTTAGATTTAGACTTATTGTCTCTAAAATATGACACCCCAAGCAGAATAGCACATGACAATGGGAAGAAAATTGATACTACCATTCCGCATTTCATGCCAAATTGCTCTGCGGTATATCCAAGGGTCTCGCCCATTTTTAATAGCGTCTCGTTCTCAATGGCAAAGTCGGTAATTGCACCCATTAATTGTGGCCCTAACGAAGAGCCTAGGTCTCCACCAGCTGCCATAAGGGCAAAAATTGCAACTCCTGCTGCAGGAAATTTCTCTTGAACCAATATTAAACTACCTGGCCATAACATTGCAACAAAAAAACCAACCGCAGCACAAGCAACTATTGTAACTACAGAAATATCGATTAAAACTACTGTTATGTAGCAAAGTGTAGCACCTGTTGCGCCAATAAACATTGTCTTTTTAATGTTTTTTCCTCGGCTTGCATAATAACTTCTACCTATTCCAAGCATTGCAGCAAAAAAAGCAACACCCAGCATATCTCCCCATACTTTTGGAAGTAGAATAGCTTGCTCTAAATAGCTAGAGCTCCATTGTGAAATAATGTTTTCACTCGCTCCACCAAAGAAAATGGCAAAAATGCAAAACAGCATGCTTTTGCTTTTTAACAACTTAAATATTCCACTTGCCCTTTCGTGTGTGTGCATTTTTGGCAGTTTTGTTCCTATAAATAATGCTGAAGCAATTACTGGAATGACTAAAATCAGAATAACAAGAACATACCAATTCTCAGAGCCTACTATTTGTAAAACTATGGTAGAAAAAATGGTGATAAAAACAACGCCCCAAGCGTAAACAGAATGCAAACGGCTCATTTCTCTGTCTGGGTTATCTGAGGGTATTGCGGCAATAACAGGGCTTATAAGAACCTCGGCAAGTCCACTTGCACCTGAGAAAATTATGGTGCCAACAACTAAGCCTATATACGCGTAGTCTTTAAAAAATAGCGGAAGCAAGGCGTAAATTAGAAAGCCTACAGCTGCAATTACAGGTATGCTTTTTACCGTTTTATCTATATTAAATTTATATGAGTAAAAAGAAAAAACAAGGTCAACTAATAATTGCGTTGTAAAGTTAATAACCGTTAACAGGCCAAGCATTGTGTATGATATGCCATACGCGTCTCTGAACGGTATAAAAAGTAGCGCAGGAACAATGATAACTGCTGACATACACACATTGCATAAATAGCAAGCAGTTTTAACACGTGAATAACTTATATCTTTATTATGCATATTATTCTACAATCTCTCCATTAATAATAACAGTAGGTTTTGCCATATAGTGATAAATGTCGTCCATATCCCAAATAAGAATATCAGCATCTTTGCCAACTTCTATAGAGCCAACTCTGTCATCTAAACCGTTAATTTTAGCAGGAATAATTGTAATTGCACGTAACATTTGTTCTGGGGTTAAGCCGTTTCTTACAAAAATAGCAGCTTGTGTTAATGTGTTCTCTAAATGAATAACAGGGTGGTCTGTCATTAAAGCAAACTCTACTCCGTGGTCAAGAAGAACCTTGCCAGATTCAAAAGACTTATTTTTAAGCTCAACTTTCGATTTGTTACCTAGTGTTGGTCCGATAATAACTGTCATGTTATGCTCTTTTAGCACCTCTGGTATTAAATAGCCCTCTGTACAGTGGTCTATAGTGCCTTTTAAGCCGTACTCTTCCATAATTCTAATAGCAGTTACAATATCGTCTGCTTGGTGTGCATGTATTTTAACCGGCATACCATCAAAAACTTTTGCAAGAGCCTCGCATTTGGCGTCATATGTAGGTTTTTTCGCTTCTTTATCTTCTTTTGCTTTAACAAGCTCGTCACGGTAACGTTTTGCTTTCTCTAAAGCTTCTCTTAAAACAGCGGCAGAGCCCATTCTTGTTGAAGGTAGCTTTTTCATAGAGCCATAACAGTTTTTAGGGTTCTCACCAAGAGCCATTTTCATAGCTACCTCTTCTACCATGCACATATCATAAATTGTTTTGCCTTTTGTTTTTAGTGCACAGAATGTTCCGCCTATAACATTAGCACTACCAGGGCCTGTTACAACTGTGGTAACACCTGCTTTTAATGCTCCCTCAAATGCTACATCGTGGGGCTTTACAGCGTCTATTCCTCTAAGCTGTGGTAAAATAGGGTCTGTTACTTCGTTTCCGTCTGCACCTGCATGTCTGTAAATTTCCTCAAAAAGACCAATATGGCAGTGTGCATCTACCAAACCAGGAGTAACTGTTAGACATTTAGCATCTATAACTTTTGCTTGTGGGTAATCTTTCTCATCAATTTTTCCTATTGCCTTAATTTTTGTTCCCTCGGTTAGAATATCAACGATATCTCCGTTAATTTCTGCCATGCTTAATAGCTTTGCATTTTTAATTAATATCATGACTACAACTCCTCTTTTTTTAAAAATCAAACATTTAAAATCATCAAAAAAATGCTTTCAAAAGCTGTTAGTCAAATCGATGTTTGACTATGTTATCGAATTTTGTAAGCATGTATTTGTTTTAATTTTAAGTGAATTGACTATATTATAATAAAACCCATTGGGCTATTATACGAGCAATACCATTTTTATAAAGCTTATACTTGTGTAATGTCTTAATTCTGTTTATCTTACTATAAGAGTTAAAAGATGAAAAGTCGGTAAGCATTTTTTTCTGACTGTCATTTAGCATATGAGAATAACAACTTAAAAATTCTCCGGCTTGCCTTACCATTACATCAAAATCTATTTTTATTTTATTAATGTTGATTAACTTGTCACATAGGTAAGAAAATGACAACACGCTTTTTGCACCTACCGAGTTAGAACCGTGTTGTCTGTATTTTATTGTTGATTTAGGCAGATAAGAAATATTTCCAAAAGTTTTTGCACAAATAGCCACCCAAGAGTCGTGCATGCTGATGTTTTCAATGTTGACAGCTTGTTTTGCTATATCAGCAAGAGATTTATTCATAATAGCAGCACAGCCTGTAACTGTGTTTTGTACAAGAAGTTTATTTAATGAGCTGTCGGAACAATTAAGCTTTGACATTTCTTTAAACGAAGAATTAATAATATTTAAACGCTCATCAACTACAGTTAAATCTGTAAATACTAACGAGGGTGCTCTGCATTCAATTTTAAGAAGAGCTTGTAAGCTAAGCTCTATTTTATCTTTTTCCCATACATCGTCTTGGTCACAAAACATTATATAATCGGCTGTAGCTAATTTTAAAAGTTTAAAAAAACTGCCTTTTGCACTTTTTGTTCTTTCAGTGCTGTCAATTAGATTTATTTTACTAGGGTATAGGCTATTATACTCAGATAAGATGTTTTTTGTATTATCTGTTGAGCCATCGTCCCTTATTGTAAGTGTCCAGTTTTTATAGCTTTGATTTACTATTGAGTTCAATTGCTCTTTTAAAAATTTCTCACCATTATAAGTAGGTAAAAGTATCTCTACCAAAGGCATGTCTTGGTTTGTTTCGTTTAGCTCAATCAAATCTTTATCACCATAACCTCTATTTTTCATTTCGCCATTTCCATAAATATTTTAAGCTAGATTTTATATGTATTAATAAGAATTTTAATTTTTTTGAAGAAGCGCGCTCCCACATATGTACTATATATGCAGTTCTAAGCATTACAATTCTGCCAAGTTTTTTTACTCTGCGTGAAATGTCGGCGTCTTCAAGGTACATAAAAAATCTATCGTCAAATCCGCCTACTTGTTTAAGTAAATCAGTTCTTGCGACCATAAAAGAGCCAGTACATACTTCAATGTCCATAACGTCACAGTTTCTCTCGCTTGCCCGTGTGTAGCTCGCCCTTATTTTTCTGAAAATTTTATACGACCTACTTGAAAGATATTTTACCGTTGGATTTTTTACAGGTAATATTTGCTCAGTAAGGTCAGCGTTAAGTATTTTAGGGCATAGCATAGCTACATCTTCGTTGTTTTCGAAGAAATCAATTATTTTAGGAAAAGTATCCTTGTTTATTATGGCGTCGGGGTTAACAATAAAATGATATTTACTATGTATAGTATTAATTATCATATTATGACCTTGCCCAAAACCTAGGTTTATATCACTCTCAATCAACTTAACAGTTGGAAACTTACTTTTTATTATATCGCAAGTATTGTCTTGAGATAAATTATCGAACACAAAAAAGTCAAGATCAAAATCTTTTGTGTATTTCAACATGGCCTCTATAGTGTTTGATATAATACCTGCATTGTTATATGTTACTATACAAGCAGATAGCTTAACTGAATTCATAAACTACCTCTTTAATAAAAATTATACCTTAAAAATTGACATCACTGTCAGCAAGTAGCGGTGCTGATAAATCTTTTTCAGATAATATTGGGTTTTCTACTCCCCAGTTTATGTTAAGCTCAGGGTCGTCGTATCTAATGCTTCTGTCGCACTCTGGTGCATAAAACTCATCTGTTTTATATTGTACTTCTACATTATCTGTAAGAGTTACAAATCCGTGGGCAAAGCCTTTTGGAATGTAAAGCATTTTTTTGTTTTCTTCACTAAGTTCTACTGCAATATATTGCTTGTAAGTGGCAGAGTCTTTTCTTAGATCTACTGCTACGTCGATAACTGCTCCTTTTGTGCAACGAAAAAGTTTTGATTGTGATTTTGGGTTGTTTTGAAAATGAAGTCCTCTAAGTGTTCCTTTTTTTGCTGACATAGAATGGTTATCTTGTACAAATACATTATCTATGCCAATCTCACTGAATTTTTTTAAAGAGTAGCTCTCCATAAAAAAACCTCTGTGGTCACCAAAAACATCTGGTGTAATAAGTTTTAAATCTTTAATGTCATATGTGGTTACTTTCATTTAATTATCCGTCCTTTTAAGGTTTTTCTTCAATAATTGTTTTCTCTTTTACTTCTAAAAGTTTTACAGAGTCTCCTGAAACAGCTTTAATGATTTGTTTTCTATCATAAATTTTAATTATTAGTGTTAATACTGTGGTTAAAAAGGTAAAAATACTATACCATAGTAAACTGTTATTTTTTCTTTTTTTATCTGCTTTATTTTTCACGTTGTCAAGTCCTTTCAAATACAAAATAAGCTTTTAATTCTTATTGTCGTACTCTTGCTCACAATATATACAGCGGTAACGCGGACTTTCTTTATCGCATAAATAAAACTGATGTTCAATTCCTTCTTCTGAAGTAGAAATGCATCGTGGGTTTTTACACTTAACAACATTTTTCAGGTTTTCAGGCAACACCATAGTTTCTTTTTTAATAAGCTTATCTTCTGAAATAGTGCATACTGTTATTCTGCTATCTACAAATCCTAATACATCAAAGTTAATATCTAAAATTCCATCTATTTTAATTATATCTTTTTTTCCATATTTATTGCTTTTTGCATTTTTAATTATTGCAACACAACAATCTAAGCTTTCAAGGCCTAAAAGTTCATAAATCTTCATAGCTTTTCCTGGGCTTATGTGGTCAATAACAATTCCGTTTTGCAAACTATCTATATTAAGCATAAGTTAAGCCTCCAGTCCAAGTAAAGTCATAATTAACGCCATTCTTACAAAAACTCCATTGTGTGCTTGTTTAAAATAAACAGCTCTGCTATCGTCATCTATCTCTGTAGATATCTCGTTAACCCTAGGTAATGGGTGAAGTACAGATAAATTATCAGAGGCAAGCTTCATTTTTGCTTTATCTAAAATATATGAGTCTTTTAACCTTATATAATCTTCTTCGTTAAAAAATCTCTCTTTTTGAACTCTTGTCATATAAAGTACGTCTAAAGAGGCAATAACATCTTCCATATTACTTACTTCTTCAAAAGGAATATTTTTTGGCTTTAATATCTCGTTTGTTATGTACTCAGGCACCTTTAATTCTTCAGGAGCTATAAAAACAAACTTAATGTCGTCGTATCTTGACAAAGATTTAATTAACGAGTGAACTGTTCTTCCGAATTTTAAGTCGCCACAAAGGCCTATTGTAAGTTTGTTAAGTCTACCTTTTTCACGTCGTATTGTCATTAAATCTGTAAGAGTTTGAGTAGGGTGTTGGTGTCCACCGTCGCCTGCGTTTACAACAGGTATAGTAGCGTATTTAGATGCAACCAATGGTGCGCCCTCTTTATTGTGCCTAATTGCTACAATGTCTGCATAGCAAGATATCATTCTTGTTGTGTCGGCTACGCTTTCACCTTTTGCGGCAGAGCTACTGTTTGCTCCTGCAAAGCCTAGGCAGTTTCCTCCAAGTCTCATCATTGCAGACTCAAAGCTTAGTTTTGTTCTTGTACTAGGCTCATAAAAAAGAGTAGCAAGTATCTTACCTTTACATACATCGCTGTATTTAACAGGATCTGCTACAATTTTATCTGCTAAATCTAAAATATCGTCGGTTTCGTTTACCGAAAAATCTAAAGGGTCAATTAAATGTCTCATAATTAAGATTATCCTTTCCGAGTAACAATTAGTTTCGAGAAGATTTCATAAACAGATAGATATATCTAAAAGAAAATTGCTTGTTAATAAAAGAATTTCATTTTTATGCTTATTCTTCCCAGTTGTGCCATACATTTTGTACGTCGTCGTTATCCTCAAGCATGTCAAGAAGCCTTGTCATTTTTACTACCATATCTTCTTGCTCTATTTTATTATAAGTGTCAGGAACAGACTCTACCTCTGCTGAAACAAAACTGTACCCTTTTGCCTCTAGTGCATCTCTAACAGCTGAGAAATCCTCTGGTTCTGTCGTTATCTCAAAAATTTCGTCCTCAGCAACAAAGTCTGCTGCACCACTGTCTAAAGCATCTGTCATAACGTCGTCTTCATCTTGTCCTTCACGTTCTATAATTATAACACCCTTTTTGTTAAACATAAAAGATACACAGCCTATTGCGCCTAAATTTCCGCCAAATTTATCAAAATAATGTCTTAAATCTGCCGCTGTTCTGTTTCTATTATCTGTAAGGGTCTCTACTATTACAGCAATGCCACAAGGGCCATATCCCTCGTAAATGCAGTCTTCAAAGTTATCGTTATCATTACCACCAGCTGCTTTTTTTATAATTCTCTCAATATTATCATTAGGAACATTGTTAGCCTTAGCTTTTGCTATGCAGTCTTTTAGCCTTGAATTAGCACTGGGGTCTGCGCTTCCGCCCTCTTTAACTGCTACTGCTAACTCGCGTCCAATTTTAGTAAAAACTTTAGCTCTTGCTCCGTCTGTTTTCTCTTTTTTGCGTTTGATTGTGCTCCATTTAGAATGTCCTGACATCTGTATTACCGCCTTTTTTGCTATTTACATCTCAAAATATTATAGCATATCACTATGCAAATATCAACTAAATTTTTGTAGATTGGGCGATATTTTATTTTGTCTTATTATTATTAATTCACATAAGCTAAATTATATATTTTACAAAATTTCTCTTTTATTTTTAAGCAATAAATGATATAATATGATGAGTTAGATAATTGAGAGGAAATTGAGTTTATGTTGGTAAAAGTCGGAGATGTTTTACAAATGAAAAAAGACCACCCTTGTGGCTCGAAAGAGTTTAGTGTGTTAAGAGTAGGGATGGATTTTAAAATAAAATGTTTAGGCTGTGGGCATGAGGTAATGGTTGCTAGGCGTAAATGTGAGAAAAACATAAAAAAAATAATAAGCTTAGAGGATAAATTGTGACCTGATTGATGTATGTTTATTATTTAAGATTATTATAAAGTTTGAAAGGAATTTGTTTATGTTTGAAAATTTACAAGTATTTGAGAATAGGTATGAGGAGTTAAACTTAAAGCTTTACGACCCAAGTACCGCCGCAGACCCTAATTTGTTCAGAAAATTGATGAAAGAGCATAAAGATATAACTCCAATTGTTGAAAAATACAGAGAGTATAAAGAGGCGAATAAAACAATAGAAGACTCTATAGAAATTATTAATGATTCTTCATACGATAAAGATTTTAGAGATATGGCTTCTGATGAGCTTAATACTGCGAAAAAAACTTTAGAGAGTGTATCTGAGGAGCTTAAAATTCTGTTGCTTCCAAAAGACCCAAATGATGAAAAAAGTGTAATAGTAGAGATTAGAGGCGGTGCAGGCGGAGAAGAGGCGGCGTTGTTCTCTGCTGTGCTTTACAGAATGTACAGTATGTACGCAGAGAAAAATGGCTTTAAAACCGAGGTTATTAATTTAAACGAGACAGAGCTTGGTGGAATAAAAGAAATAAGCTTTAGTGTTGAGGGTAGCGGTGCTTACTCAAAATTTAAGTTTGAGAGCGGAGTGCACAGGGTTCAAAGAGTACCTGAGACCGAATCTCAAGGTAGAATACACACATCAACTGCTACGGTTGCTGTTTTGCCAGAGGCAGACGAAATTGACTTTGAGATTAACCCTAAAGACTTGCAAATAGATACATTTAGAGCAAGTGGTGCAGGCGGACAGCACATTAATAAAACTTCTTCTGCAATTAGAATTACCCACTTGCCAACAAACACAATTGTAGAGTGCCAAGACGAGAGAAGCCAGCTTAAAAATAAAGACAAAGCCATGAAAGTGTTAAGGTCAAGGTTATTAGATGTAGAAATACAAAAACAAGCATCAGAGATATCTGCTGAAAGAAAATCTCAAGTAGGAACTGGAGACCGCTCTGAGAGAATAAGAACCTACAACTACCCGCAAATAAGGCTTACCGACCATAGAATTGGACTTACCCTTTATAGGTTAGAAGACATTTTAAACGGTGACCTTGATGATATTTTTAACGCATTAATAGCAGCCGATAGAGCTGCAAAACTGCAAGAGTCTATGGAGAAGAATTAATGGTTACAGAGATATTAGACCCTGAAAAAATTGAAGATATTAATAAGGCAGGAGATATACTTAAAAAAGGCGGGTTAGTTGCAATTCCTACCGAGACAGTATATGGGCTTGCCGCTGACGCTTTAAACCCAAAGGCGGTAGAAAAAATATACGAGGCAAAGGGTAGACCGTCGGACAACCCCTTAATTGTACATGTTGCAGAAGTAAAAGAAGTGTATCCGCTAGTTAAGGAGTTTACACAAAAGGCAAAGCAGTTGACCGATAAGTTTTGGCCAGGTGCGCTTACTATTATTTTGCCAAAGTCAGATTTAGTTCCGAATATTACAAGTGGATATTTAGATACAGTAGCTGTGCGTATGCCAAATAATAGCACAGCATTAGAAATAATAAAAGCCGCAAAAACTCCTTTGGCAGCACCCTCAGCTAATGTGTCTGGCAGGCCAAGCCCGACAAAGTTTGAGCATGTTTATTATGACATGAACGGTAAAATAGATGCTATTATTAAAGGGAGTAAATGTAATGTAGGTGTTGAGTCTACAGTTATAAGCTTAGTAGGCGATACTCCTAAAATATTAAGGCCGGGTGCCATTAGCCAAGAGGATATTGAGCTAGTTATTGGAAAAACTGAAATGGACAGTGCTGTTTTAGAGCAGATAAATGATAGTGCACAGGTGTCTTCACCGGGGATGAAATATAAGCATTATTCACCAAAAGCAGAAGTTATTATATCTCGCTTAAATTTTTATGACTACAAAGCATTGGTAGAGAGTGATAAAGACTGCTGTGCATTATGTTTTGACGAAGAAAAAGAGTTGATTTATGCAAACTCTATAAGTTATGGCAAAAAATATGACAGTGAAAGCCAAGCGAAAAATCTTTTTTCAGCTTTGAGAAAAATAGACAAGTTAGGGTATAAAAAAGCTTATGTTTCTGCCCCTAAACTAAGTGGGGTAGGGCTTGCTGTATATAACAGGCTTATAAGGGCGGCGAATTTTAAAGAGATAAAACCTGATATAAATATTATTGGATTAACAGGGAAAAGCGGCTCTGGCAAAACTACAGTAGCCAGTGAGATGGAAAAGTTCGGCGCAAAAGTGATAGACTGTGACGCTGTAACAAAAGACACAAAAACATATACTGAAAAATGCATAAAATTGTTGCAATCTGCTTTTGGAGATGATATTCTATATAAAGGAGAGCTAAATAGAAAAAAGCTTGCTCACAGGGCTTTTTCAAGCAAAGAAAATCTCGACAAGTTAAATAGCATTACACTACCATTTATTATTGAGAGAATTAATATTATTGTGGAAAAATATAAAACAGAGGGTTATAAAAACATTGTACTAGACGCACCTACTTTGTTTGAGGCTAATGCAGACCTTATGTGCAACTATGTTATTGTGGTTAGTGCTGTTGAGAAGCTTAGGTTAAAAAGAATTATTGATAGAGATAATTTGAGTGAAGAACAAGCCGCTTTAAGAATTAAAGCTCAAAAACCTGACGAATTTTTTAAAGTTAGGGCTGATATGGTGATTGACACTACAAACAATATTGAAGCAAAACAAATAGAAGATATTTTTAACTATTTAAATAAATAACAGAAAGGGCATAAAAATGGAAAATTTAATGATTAAAAGAAAAAACCCACTACTAACAATAAGCGAGGAGACTACAAACTCTGTTAACAGTTTTTGTGAGGGATACAAAACTTTTTTAGACAAAGGAAAAACAGAGCGTGAGTGCACAAGTTTTGCTATTGAAAAAGCTCTAGCTTTAGGTTTTGAGGAGTATGACTTTAACAAAACTTACAAAGCAGGAGACAAAGTATTTTACAACAACAGAGACCGCGCAATTTGCTTGGCTGTTATTGGTAAAAACGGAGCGAAAAATGGTGTAAGAATATGTGCGGCACATGTTGATTCTCCTAGAGTTGACTTAAAGCCTATTCCACTGTATCAAAGCCAAGAGTTAGCGTTTTTTAAAACTCATTACTACGGAGGAATTAAAAAGTTTCATTGGCTAGCACTTCCTCTAGCTATGCATGGTGTGGTTGTTAAAAAAGACGGAACTGTTGTTAATGTTTGTGTAGGAGAAGAAGAAGGCGAACCACAATTTTGCATTACAGACATTTTACCACACTTAGGTAAAGACCAAAGAGAGAAAAAACTAGGCACAGGTATTGAGGGCGAGAGCTTAAACATTTTAATTGGTTCAAAACCTGTTAGCAAAGAAAAAGACGGAGAAATAACAGAGGCAGAAGAGGCTTACAAATTAAATGTTCTTAAAATATTAAATGAGAAATATGGAATAACTGAGCACGATTTAATCTCAGCAGAGATAGAGTTTGTTCCGGCATTTAAAGCTGCTGATGTTGGCTTTGATAGAACACTTATAGGCTCATACGGACATGACGACAGAGTTTGTGCTTATCCAGCTATGATAGCCGCTTTTGACTGCGGTATTCCTGAGAGCACTGTAATAACTGTTTTTGCAGATAAAGAAGAAGTAGGTAGCAATGGTGTTTCAGGCTTAAAATGCGAGTTTTTAAAGAACTTTATTACAGACCTAGCAGAGCAAGAAGGACTGATTGGCAGACATGTTCTAGAGAAATCATCTTGCCTTTCTGCAGATGTAACAGCGGCATATGACCCTAATTATGCAAGTGCATATGAGCTAAAAAACAGTACTTTACTAAATTATGGTGCTGGCTTCTCAAAATATACCGGTAGTGGTGGCAAAGGTGGAAGCTCTGACGCAAGTGCAGAGTTCTTAGGTAAGATTAGAAAAATTCTTGACGATGCCGAGGTTGAATGGCAAATTGGTGAGCTAGGAAAAGTTGACCAAGGCGGCGGCGGAACAGTTGCAGCCTACGTTGCCAACTTAAATGTAGACACAATAGATATCGGCGTGCCTGTGCTATCAATGCACTCTCCTTTTGAGATTGTATCTAAATATGATGTGTATATGACTTATAAAGCAATTTTAGCTTTTTATCAAGCAAACGAGATTTAATAATTTTTAAGTGGGGTGAAATTGCTCGCCCCACTTAAAATAGCAAATTAAGATAATTTTACTAACAGATTCGAGAAGAGAACTTAAAAAATTAAATTTTTTCTAATAAGTTACTGTTGTGTTTTTTACTTAATGGTGGTAGAACTTCAAACAAAGGAAAATTAATAATGACAAAAACTTTGCTGTGTGGCATTAACTCAAAATATATACACTCTTCTTTAGCTGTTTGGTACTTAAAAGCTTATGCCGATAGTGACAAGCAAAATATAAAAATAATTGAGTGGACTATAAATAATGATAGAGAGAAGCTAGTAACAAACATTGTAGGAGAAAAACCTGATGTAGTAGCTTTTTCTTGCTATATTTGGAATATACGCTATGTGTACTCAATAATTCCAAAGATTAAACAAGCGTTGCCTAATGCCAAAATTATTTTAGGCGGACCCGAAGTGAGCTATAATAGCGAAGATGTTATTAAATACAATGATGTTGATTTTGTAATAAGCGGTGAGGGAGAAGTACCGTTTAAATGCTTGTTAGATTCAATAAATGATAATACAGCACAAAACGGTATAGAGGGAGTGTTTGGAAAAGATTTTAGCAGTACTGCATATGTAAGTTGTGAAATTCCACCTAGCCCATATACTGAAGAATATTTTGACATGTTAGGCGACAGAATGGTATATTTTGAGACTACAAGGGGGTGTCCTTTTTCTTGTAGTTTTTGCTTATCAGGTCGGTGCGGCGGAGTTAAGTACTTCCCTTTAGAGCGGGTTAAGTCTGAGATTGTGTCGCTTGCAAACACAAAAACTAAAACTATAAAATTTGTTGACAGAAGTTTTAATGCAAATAATAAAAGAGCATTAGAAATTGTAAATTTCATTACAGAGAGCTCTGGTAAACTTTTTAAAAAAGAAGTAGAATTTCATTTTGAAGTTGCAGGAGATATAATGAGTGCTGAATTAATAGATGCATTTATGAATGCTCCGAAAGGTCTTTTTAGGCTTGAAATAGGCTTGCAAAGCTTTAACGAGAGAACTCTTGAATTTATTAACAGAAAGACGGATACCGACAAATTAAAGAGAAACATAGCCTTGCTTTTAAAAAATAATAACGTTCATGTGCATATCGATTTAATAGCTGGCTTACCGCATGAAGATTTAGTGAGTTTTAAAAATGGTTTTAACACGGCTTTTAACTTAAAGCCCCAAGTGCTTCAGCTTGGTTTTTTAAAGCTACTACACGGAAGCCCTATGGAAGATAACCCTATGGGGGAGTTTGATAGTAATCCACCTTACAGCGTTTTGCACACTCCTTGGCTTAGTGAAGATGATTTGGCGGAGCTAAGTTTAGTAGAAGAAGCTTTGGAAAAACTATATAACAGTGCGAGGTTTAAAAACCTTTTAACACGTGCCTCTCAATATTTTGAAAGTGCATACCAAATGTTTAAATTATTTTCAGAAAGCATTGAATGGGTTTTAGGAGAGAGTTTAGACGAGTTTACCTTTAAAGTATTTAAGTTTTTCTCACTTTATATTGAAGAAGAAGAGTTAAGAGAGATTATGTGTAGCGAGAGATTGCGTATTAATTCGTCGTGTAAGCTCCCAATTTTTTTAAGAGATAAAGACTACACTATGGGCAAGCTATTACGAATTATTGACGACAATACTGAATATAAGAGAATAAGCGGTACAAAAAGGGCTGCTACATATTTGAAGTCGAGTAAAGAAATGTTTTGGGTAGATTATTCTGACGAGAATTATGAAGATAACAAATATAACTACAATAAAGTAAGTATAGATATTGAAAGCATACAACTTAATAAACAAACCGAAGATAAGCGTGATTGATGAAAGGATGTTGAAAATTATGCCTAATAAAGCTTTTGTAATTGGAGTTTCAGGAGGCTCAGGAAGTGGAAAAAGCACTTTTTCTACAGATTTGTTAAAGCACCTTGATAATGCATACTATTTAAAGTCAGATAGCTATTTTAAAGACCCTCTGCCGAATATGATTTCACCGCTCAATGGAAAAGAGTACCCAGATTATAATCATCCAACCTCTGTTGACTTTCCTGCATTGATTGCAGAGCTTAAGAAGATACTCTACAGCTATGATTATATAGTAGTAGATGGAGCTTATATATTTTGTATTGAAGAGTTGCTTGAATTTTTTGATTATAAAGTGTTCATAGATGCAGCTATTGAGACTAGATTATTTAGAAGAATTACCAGAAATTTAAAGGCAGGGCACACACTTGAGTTTATTGGAGACTACTATTTGAGTTGTGCAAGATATAGAGAAAAGGAATACAGTATAGCTTCAGCCGTGCTTGCTGATATAAGGGTAGACAACGAGTTAAGCATGGAGGAAATGGACTTGACTGTAGCGGATATTGTAAAAGAGAAAAGGGCTAGTATTATTTAATAATAATTCTGTTTAACATATGCCCTCGGTATCTCTTAAATTTTGGAGGGTGGAAAAAGAAAAGAGAAAAAGGCTTTGTTTATTTGAAAATCATACTTTTTATCATTTTAAATTAGCATAGCCTTTGTTTTAGAAAGGAAGTATCAATATGATTATGCATGAGTCTGGTGAAATGTATTTAGAGACAATATTAACGCTTAGCAAAAAACATGATATTGTAAAAGCTATAGATATAGCTGAGCATTTGGGGTATACCAAGCCTAGTGTAAGCAGAGCGGTATCGATACTAAAAGAATCTAATTACATTGAAATTGGAGATAAATTTGCCATTACCCTTACTGAAGAGGGTAGAAAAATAGCAGAGACGATAGCACTAAGACACAAAGTATTGTGTGAGTTTTTTGAGAAAATAGGCGTAGATAGTAAAGTGGCTGACGCAGATGCCTGTAAGATAGAGCATGTTATTAGTGAAGAGTCTTTTATAAAAATAAAAGAGTTTGTCACTCAAAATAAATAGAAAAAACACTTTTTCCTGTACCGACCCCCAAAAGTTAGACCTAAAAAATCTAATGATTGGGAGGTCGGTATTTTCATATCGAAATATAGTTATGAATTCAAATTGAAAGTGGTGAAAGAGTATTCAACCAATGTAGAAGGATATAAACACTTATCTGCTAAATACACAATAGCGTCAACGAGAGATTTAAGAAAATTTGAGTGTAACAGTAAATAACATAATGAAAAATGCTGTGAGTAAACATTTGATTTACGCACAGCATTTTATTTTAAAAATATTAGAAGTTAACGTCTATAGCCTCTATGTTTAAGTTTAAAGGCTCGTCGCTAGCTGTTGTTGTAGCCACAAATTTCTCTGGAATTACAACTCTTTGCTCTCTTTGCTCAAAGAATTTAGGAGCAACTGTTGGGAACATAGCATAGCTTAAAACGTCATCGTTTGATTTTGCCATATCAGCAGTCTCTTTTTTTACTGACTCAAACTCAGGTTTTAATAGGTCTGCAGGACGGCAAGTAATAACCTCGTCATCGCCTATGCAAAGTTTACGAACTTCTTCATTAACCTCGCCTGGTAATGCGCCGTACTCGCCACGCAGTAAGCCTTTAGACTCTTTTGGAACCATTTTGTATCTCTCGCCTGTTACGATGTTCATAACTGCTTGAGTACCAACGATTTGGCTTGTAGGTGTAACTAGTGGTGGGTAGCCAAAGTCTTTTCTAACTCTTGGAATCTCTGCAAGAACGTCATAGTATTTATCTTCTGCATTAGCTTGTTTAAGCTGAGAAATAAGGTTTGAAAGCATTCCGCCTGGTACTTGGTATAATAAAGTATTTGTGTCAACACTTAATACTTTAGAGTCTAAGAAGCCGTCTTCTTTAAGTCTAGCAGCAACTTTTCTAAAGTGAACAGCTGCGTCTGATAGCTTAGCAAGGTCTAGGCCAGTGTCTCTGTTTGTGCCTTGTAGTGTTGCAACTAAAGACTCTGTAGCTGGTTGAGCTGTACCGTTAGCCATTGGAGAAAGTGCACAGTCAACAATGTCAACACCTGCTTGAGCAGCCATTAAGTTTGTCATGTCTCCTGTACCAGTTGTGTTATGTGTATGAAGATGTATAGGTACTCCAACTCTCTCTTTAAGTTTTTTAACTAGGCTGTAAGCCTCGAAAGGTAGAAGTAGGTTAGCCATATCTTTAATACAAATAGTATCAGCACCCATTTCCTCTAGTTTCATAGCAAGCTCTACAAAGTATGTCTCGCTGTGAACTGGGCTTTTTGTGTAGCTAATTGTAGCCTCAACAAGTGCTCCGTAATTTTTTGTATATTGCATTGCAGCAGCCATATTTCTAATGTCGTTTAAAGCGTCAAAAGTACGAATAACGTCAATACCACACTCTACAGAGTTTTTAACAAATTGCTCTAGTAGGTCATCTGCATAGTGTTTGTAACCTAAAGCATTTTGTCCTCTTAAAAGCATTTGAAGAGGTGTGTTAGGTAAATGAGCTTTAAGAGTTCTTAGTCTCTCCCATGGGTCTTCGTTTAAGAAACGTAGGCAAGCATCGAATGTTGCTCCACCCCAGCACTCTAAAGACCAGTAGCCAATGCTGTCAAGAATTTCACAAGCAGGAATCATCTCTTCTATTTTCATACGTGTAGCAGCTTGTGACTGATGAGCGTCACGTAAAATAGTATCAGTAATTTTTAATGGGTTTTTAGCCATTTTAACATCCTCCTAAATTATAAATACAGAGCTAGGAATACGCCTGCAGCAACTGCTGAGCCGATAACACCAGCAACGTTTGGTCCCATAGCGTGCATTAGTAAGAAGTTTGTAGGCTTCTCTTTTTGTCCTACAACTTGAGATACACGAGCCGCCATTGGAACAGCCGAAACACCGGCAGAGCCGATAAGTGGATTGATTTTATCTTTAACAAATACGTTCATTAGTTTAGCAAGTAAAACACCACCTGCTGTACCTAAAGCAAACGCTACAACACCCATTACCATAATTTTAATTGTATTTAGGTCTAAAAATGCCTCAGCTGTAGCTGTAGCACCAACAGAAATACCTAAGAAAATTGTAACTATGTTCATAAGGTCGTTTTGAGCTGTTTTTGATAATCTCTCTGTTACACCAGACTCTTTTAATAAGTTACCAAGCATTAAGCAACCTACTAGTGGAGCAGCTGATGGAAGGAGTAGAGAAACGAAGATTGTAACAACTATTGGGAATAAAATTTTCTCTGTTTTTGAAACAGGGCGAAGTTGTTTCATCTCTATTTGACGCTCTTCTTTTGTTGTTAGAGCTTTCATAATTGGTGGTTGAATAACCGGAACTAAAGCCATGTAAGAGTAAGCTGCAACAGCGATAGGTCCTAAAAGTTGAGGAGCTAGTAAGCTTGTTACATAAATAGCAGTAGGACCGTCTGCACCACCGATAATACCGATAGAAGCTGCCTCTGCTACCTCAAATCCTAGAAGTTGTGCACCTACAAATGTGATAAAGATACCAACTTGAGCTGCCGCACCTAGTAAAAGGCTTTTTGGGTTTGCTATTAAAGGACCAAAGTCTGTCATAGCACCAACACCTAAGAATATTAGTGATGGATAAATGCCAAGCTTAACGCCTAAGTATAAGTAGTCTATAAGACCTGTGTTTTTGCTGTCACCAAACATTTCCCAGTTAATGTGTCCGTCTGCAAAAAGCTCAGGATGATACATGTTTGCACCAGGTAAGTTTGTAAGTAGCATACCAAAGGCTATTGGAAGAAGCAGTAGTGGCTCGAATTTCTTTACAATTGCTAAGTAAAGAAGGAAGCAAGCTATAGCTATCATAATCAAAGCCATAGGATTTTCACCGATTAGTGCAAATCCTGTTTGGTTTACAAAATTCATTATTCCGTCCATTTAAATCATTACACTCCTTTTAATATTTTTTGACAAAGCGAATTAACTTGGTTAAACCAAATTAAGCTATTGTGCAAAGAAGTGCTTGGCTCTCTACAGTAGCACCTTTACTTACAGTTACAGAAGTAACTTTTCCTGCGCAAGGAGCCATAATCTCGTTCTCCATTTTCATAGCCTCTAAAACCATTAATACTTGTCCCTCTGCTACTGTGTCGCCTACGTTTACATTTACAGCAAC
>CAYJEZ010000013.1:0-8641 GCA_964369215.1 uncultured Eubacteriales bacterium | reverse complement strand
ACAGTTACTTCATAAGCTGTGCCATTTACATTTACATTATATTTTTTCATGAAAATTTATCCTCTCTTTTAATCATATCTTTTTAATGGAATGTATTCTAATTGCGGAAACATCCGTTCCCATGTCATCTGCTATGCAAGCACCTATGGCTGCGATTAAAGCTTGCTTGTCTACATTAGGGGCTACCGCTTGCACTACAGGTGCCGGGGCAGGAGCCACCGTTGCCACAGCTTTTTCTTCCTTTGCTGTTCCTTTTACAAAAGCACTCATTAGAGTAGTTATTATAATAAGGCTCACAAGACAGATAAAAACTATGCAAATTCCTAAAATTACCACTTGCCACATCGCCATATAAGTATCCTCCTTTCAGTTCACATTATGGCTATACTAATCAACTATTTATACAAAATAGGTTAATTAGTAAAAGTTTAAAAACAGGATAAATATCCTATTTGTTAAGAGAAGAAATATGTTGCGAATAAAAAAACGCGATTCCCCCTCATTATATTAAAACCACGTATATAATAACATATATTTCACGAATTTACAAGAAAATTTTAATTTATTTAACAGCAATTTTATATTTTGATATAAATTTAGCCATGATATATAATAACACTTTAAAAGAATATTTAATGATAGTGTATTAATTGTTTATTCATATTTATAGCACATCTCTCTCACTTACTTTATATAATATATATATGGGTGAGTTTTCCAGAAAGGAATGATAATAAATTTATGAAGAAAAAAGGCTTGAGATTTTATTTTGCGTTGTTTTTTGCAAAGGGCACTGCTTTAGTGCTAAAGATAATAGGTAGAAAAGGTACGTCGATGCCTGGGTCTTGGGCAATAATTCTTTGTCCAGATTTTTTAGACAGAATAGATAAGCCTAGAAAAATAGTTGGAATTACAGGTACAAATGGAAAAACTACTACTACAAATTTTATTACAGATGTAATAAGCGAAGTTGGTGAAGAATTTATCTCTAACAGAGAGGGGACAAATGTAGCTACGGGCATAGCCTCTTGCCTTGTTGCCAACAGCACCTTATTAGGAAAACAAAAAAAGCAACTTGCCATTTTTGAGATAGATGAGCGTAGCTCTCCGAGAATACTTCCGTATTTAAATTTAGATGTTTTACTAGTAACAAATTTGTTTAGAGACTCATATAGAAGAAATGCTCATGTAGAGTATATTTTTGATTTATTAGACGATAATATAACCAAAAACACAACTCTTGTTTTAAATGCCGACGACCCGGTATGTTCTAATTTAGGAAGCAAAAATAAACGAGTATATTTTGGAATAGATAAGCAAGAATTTGAGAACGAAAATCATAACAGCATTATCAACGACGGAACCAATTGTCCTAAGTGCTATAATGAGCTGATTTATGATTTTAGAAGATATCATCACATAGGTAAATATTATTGTAAAAAATGTGGCTATGGAAAAAGCTTTATAAATAACTCTATTGTAAAGGCTGATAAAGAGAGCACTGTTGCTTTAATAAAGGTAAATGAAAAAGAGTATGATGTGAAGTTGCTTGATGCGAATATAACTAACATGTATAACCAAATAGCTGCCTTATCTCTTCTTTGTGAAATGGGTTACAGTGCTAATAAAGTTATTGAAGCCTTTTCAAATGTTCGAATAGTAGAGAGCAGATTAAACGAGATTGTTGAAGACAATAAAAAGATAATTAGGTTTATGTCAAAAGGCTGGAATCCTATAGCTTGTTCAAGAGTGCTAGGTAATATAGCTAATTACAGTGGGAAAAAATGCATTATACTAATTTTAGAGGACACACATGCTTATAATTCTTATGTTGAAAATATATCTTGGATATACGATGCCGATTTTGAATATTTGAACAATGATGAAGTTAATCAAATAATTATTGAAGGTGAAAGAGCAGACGACATTTATATAAGGTTATTGCTTGCAGGGTGTAGCAAAGACAAGATAAAGCAATGCAAAGGATATGAGAAAATTAGTGAAGTAATAGACTACAATAAGTCAGACGCTTTTATTATTTGCTTTAATCATTATTTAGTCAACGAGTCGAAAGAACTTCAATTAAACTTACAAAAAAAGATAAAGGACAAATGCTATGAGAATTGAATTACTATTTCCAGAGGTATGTAACCTTTACGGCGATATGGGAAATATTAACTATTTAAAAAAATGTTTTAAAAATGAGGAAGTTATTGAAACAAAGCTTAGTGAAAAACCTAGATTTCTAGATGAAGATATTGACTTTGTGTATATGGCTGGCACTACAGAGAAAACTCAAGAAAGAATTATTGAGTTATTAGCGCCTTATAAAAAAGAATTTGAGAATGCCATTGATAGCGGGAAAGTTTTTTTGTTTACCGGAAACGCTTTAGAGATATTGGGCGACTATATTGAAAAACCTAATGGAGATAAAGTGCACGGATTAGGGATTGTGAGCATGTATGCTAAGCAAAATTTTAATCAAAGGCATTATAGCGAATGTGAAGTTAAATATATGGGGAAATCTGTTATAGGCTTTAAAACACAATTTACCACTTGTTTTCCTAAAGATGACAGTTTTTCATTATTTGAGCTCTCTAAAGGTATGGGAATGAACCCAGAATGTAACTTTGAGGGAGTACATAAAAATAATTTATACGCCACATATTTAACAGGGCCGCTATTAATATTAAACCCTTATTTTACAAAGCATTTGTTAGATGTAATTGGCGTAAAAAACTGTGAGTTGCCCTTTGAAAAAGAATTAATTTCTGCCTATGAGAAAAAACTAGAAGAATTCGATAAATATATATCTACTAAGCCTCAAAAGTATAAGGCTATGTAAAATTTAGTAAAACAAAACCCAACGTTGACAAAATAACAACGTTGGGTTTTATATATTGAAAATCATCTTGTAAAACTAATTTATTACTCTACAGAAACGATAAAGTAATAAACAGGTTGGTCACCTTTAATAAGTGTTACCTCAATATTTGATGAAAGCTTATTTTTAATAAGGTCATATGCCTTTTGTGCATCTTCTTCGCCTATATCATTACCGTAAATAAGAGTAACAAACGATGTTTTCTTCGTTACTAATGATTTTACAACTTTATAGCAAGCATTTACAGGAGATTTCTCTACAAAGTCCATTTTACCGTTACAAAGACCAAGAATCTCTCCCTCTTTTATTTTGCTGTTGCCAAATTCTGAGTCACGTGCGGCAAAGGTTACAAGGCCTGTGTCAACAACATCTATAACACTCATCATAGTTTCAGAATTTTCTTCTATACTGCTATCAGGGTCAAAAGAAATCATAGCAGAAATGCCTTGAGGGATAGTTTTTGTAGGTATTACTAAAACTTCTCTATCAGTAACTAATGGAATGGCTTGTTGAGCTGCCATAATAATATTTTTATTGTTTGGAAGAACAAAAACTGTTTTTGCCGGTGTTGCCAAAATAGCTTTTACCATATCTTCTGTGCTAGGGTTCATAGTCTGTCCGCCACTTACAACATGTGAGCATCCAAGCTCGGTGAAAAGCTCAATTAAGCCTTTACCTGCCGCTACGCCAACAAAACCAATATCTTCTGTTGGCTCTTGAGGCATTAAAACAGGAGCTTTTGTCTCTGACTTAGCTTCTTCGTTTTGTGCCCTCATGTTCTCTACCTTGATATTCAAAATATCTCCGTATTCATTAGCACGAGTTAAAACCGTCAAAGGTTCTTCGGTATGAACGTGAAGTTTGATTATTTCATCATCATCAACTAAAACAACACTGTCACCCATAGTTTCAAGATAGTCTCTGAGCTCTTTTGGGTCTTTTTCAATATCAGTATTTTTGATAACGATACACTCTGTACAATATGTGAAATTAATCTCTTCATCAAATTGAGCAATAACACTTTCAAAGTCATTCTCTTCTTTATTTAAGCCGTCTTCTTTTTGCACGATTAATTCGTGCTTGAAAACACTTAACATACCGTCAAAAATTAAGCATAAACCTTTTCCGCCTGCGTCTACAACGCCTGCTTTTTTCAGCACAGGCAGTAGCTCAGGGGTCTCCTCTAAAGCTAAAGCGGCGCCACTACAAACTGCACCCCACACATAAACAGGGTCACTGTCTATCTCAAAAGCAGAGCTTGCAACCTCGGTGCTAACTCTTGCAACTGTTAAAATTGTACCCTCAGTAGGTTTCATTACTGCGCCATAAGCCTCGTTTACACCTTGGGCAAGAGCATTTGTAAGCTCTACTCCATCTACTTCAATTTGATCTTTTAACCCTTGGCTTAAACCTTTAAATAATAAAGATAAAATTACGCCTGAATTGCCCCTAGCACCTCTTAACATTGCTGAAGCAGCCGTTTTAGCTACATCTGAAACAGTGCAACTATCATCAAGTTTTGACAATGCTTTAGCGGCAGCCATAATTGTCATAGTCATATTTGTGCCTGTGTCTCCATCTGGTACAGGAAAAATATTAAGTGAGTTTACATACTCTTTATGATTACCTATATTGTTAGATCCGGAGATTATAGCATCTCTTAGCTGAAAACCTTTAATCAACGATAACACATCCTTTTTATTAATAAAAGCAAAATAAATTTATAATATTATATCATACAATAAAATAAAATTCAAACTATATTTTATTAAATTTTTATACCTTTTTTGCAGCTATATAAAACTCAATCTTTCGGCTCTTTTGCATAGTCCTGTTTTCTCATCAATGTCAAATAAAATACAATCCATTTTTTGTTCGGTTTTCGCATAAGTAAATCTTACAGGCAATTTTGTTTTAAGTTTTTTTATTACCAATTCAGACTGAACCCCTAGAACTGAATTTATGCTACCAACCATACCTACATCGGTTATATAGCCTGTTCCTTTAGGCAAAATTTGTGCGTCTGCGGTTTGAATATGTGTGTGTGTACCAAAAACAGCACTAACCCTTCCGTCTGAGTAATAAGCAAAAGCCTTTTTCTCACCTGTAGCTTCAGCGTGAAAGTCTACTATTACTATTTTAGGCAAATCATAACTATTTAAAATATTATCTAATGCCTCAAAAGGGCAAGCTAAACTCTCCATATAAGCAGTTCCAATAATATTAATTACCGCTACACGGCTTCTGCCCATATCGTGTATATAAACCCCTTTACCAGGAGCAGAATTTGGAAAATTATATGGTCTTATTACTGGGTTGTTAGAGTTGTCTAAGTAGTCATAAACTTCTGACCTTCTATAAGTGTGATTACCTGTAGTTATCACATCAACGCCACTGTCAAGAAGATAGTCTGCAGAACTTGGAGTTATTCCGTTTCCGTCAGAAGAGTTTTCGCCGTTGGCTATAACCATGTCGATTTGTTTTTCTTTTTTGATTTTTGCTAGTTTTGAGCGCAAAAATTCACTACCAGTAAGTCCAATTACATCACCTATAGCGAGTATATTCATGTTAACGACCAAAAGCAAAGCAATTTGAAGTATAGTCATAACTAATTCAAAAATCATCAAAATATTTATGGGTTTATGTAAGCAGAGATTTGTTGTGATTTTGTAGTAGTTTGACTATATTAGCTTTGCAACCTTTCTTAAATATTAATTTTAATAAAATAAGACAGTGTCCGAATGCTGAATGCACAGGACACTATCTCATTATTTTTGATGAATAGTATTCAACGTCTTGGCTTAGAGCACAAGGCATATATAGATGTATTAAAATGCCACAAGATTAAAACAATGTTTAATCTATTGCCAATATTTGTCAAAATAAAAATCTATGTTAATTGCATTTATTTAGCAAAATCAACTGCACGGCTTTCTCTGATCATATTAACCTTAATTTGACCAGGATAACTCATGTCTTCTTCTATCCTTTTACAAATATCCCTAGCTAAAATAGCCATTTTTTCATCATTAATTACCTCAGGTTTTACAAGAACTCTAATCTCTCGCCCTGCTTGTATAGCGTAACATCTGTCAACGCCGTCAAATGAAGAGGTAATTTCTTCAAGTTTTTCGAGTCTTTTAATGTAACTCTCAAGGTTCTCTTTTCTTGCTCCAGGTCTAGCTGCTGAAATGGCATCTGCCGCTTGAACAAGACAAGCTATTACTGTTTTTGCTTCAATGTCGCCATGGTGTGCTGCAATAGCGTGTATAACAGCCTCGCTCTCTTTGTATTTTCTAGCAAGGTCAACACCTATTTCAACATGTGAGCCCTCAATCTCGTGGTCTAAAGCCTTGCCAATATCATGTAGTAGTCCTGCACGTCTGGCAATTGTAGGGTCAAGACCTAATTCAGAAGCCATTATGCCACATAAGTGAGCAACCTCAAGAGAGTGAGATAAAACATTTTGTCCGTAGCTTGTACGATACTTAAGTCTTCCTAAAATTTTAATTAATTCGTGGTTAATTCCGTTAACACCTGCTGCAATAATTGCTCTTTCACCCTCTGATTTAATTGTGGCATCAACATCTCTTCTTGCCCTCTCTACTGATTCCTCAATTTTACTTGGATGAATTCTGCCGTCAGAAATAAGTCTTTCTAATGTTAGTCTAGCCACTTCACGTCTTACTGGCTCAAAACTTGAGATAGTAATAGCCTCTGGTGTGTCATCAATAATTAAATCAACACCTGTAAGTGTCTCAATTGCACGAATATTACGTCCTTCGCGACCAATAATTCGACCCTTCATTTCGTCATTAGGTAAACTTACAACACTTATTACGGCTTCAGATACATGGTCTGCAGCACATCTTTGAATTGCTAAAGAAATCATTTCTCTAGCCATTTTGTCACAGTTATCTTTCATAGATTGTTCGAAATCCATTATTTTAACTGCTTTTTCGTGGCTAAGTTCGCCCTCTAAACTGTCAAGTAAATAAGCTTTAGCTTGCTCTTGCGTAAACGAAGAGATTTTCTCTAAAACCTCAAGTTGAGATTTTTTAAGTTTTTCAGCCTCTTTTACAATTTCGTCAGCTTTTTTGTTTTTGTTCTCAATTTGATTTTCCTTATTCTCAAGTTGGTCAAGCTTTTTATCAAGGTTTTCCTCTTTTTGCTGAACGCGTCTTTCTTGTCTTTGAATGTCTTTTCTTCTGTCACCCAAATCCTTTTCAGTTTCAGAGCGGAATTTTAGCACTTCATCTTTTCCTTCAAGAACGGCTTCTTTCTTTTTAGCATCTGCTATTGTTTTCGCTTCATTCTTAATTCGTTCTGCTTCTACTTCTGCTGAAGTAATACCAGCCTCGGCTATTTTTTTTCTGTAATTAATTCCTACAAAAAAAGATATAGGGGCTATTATTATAGCAGTAACAATAATAAGTATAATAACAATAATCGGATCCATTTGGCACCTCCTTTTCTTTTTTTTATAAATTTTAAGTTAATAATAATGTGTCAAAATACAATGAATGCACAATGATACATGTACTATTGTAAGTGTTTTTACCCATGCTTGTCAAGGAATTTAGCAATATTTTACACATTTTTTTTAAATAAGGCCAATTTTACAAATGAAATCTAAACAAAAAATGAAATTTTATGCAATAGTATTTATTTTAAGGCTACAATGGTGTATAATGTTTGGCAGTTATATATTTGTTTTTTTTAGTGAAATTAAAGAGTAGAATTACAACATATAGTGTTTAGATTTTTTAAGGCTTTTATTGCATATAAAGAATAGGAAAGGAAGAGATTTAATTGTATACATTGTATTGCGTAGTACAGAGCATTACAATGCACATAAAATCGGTTAGGCTTAGCAGTGAAAAAAGAACATAAATCTACGATAGTTTTTACACCACATTATGGGCAATATGGAAAAATGGGAAAGCAAGAGAAAGTAAATATTGACTCAAAACTTAAAGGTTTGAATGCATTTAGAACGATTTTAGGAGTGTTTCTTATAGTTTTTCTAATAATTTTAGCGTATCTTCTTATTGCAGTTTTTGTGGTGCCAGAAATACAATCAAACGAAGATGATATATTTGAAGGGGAGTTTGACATTGTTGGTACACCTATTTTAGAGCTCGAAATGGATGTTGTTTATGACATAGAAACGGGTTTGCCAATATACGATAGAGAAGATATTTTATTTTGTGTGAATGAGGAAAATCCATTGCCACAAGACTATGTCCCCCAATTAGAAGAAACTTTAGGTATAAGCGTAGACTATAAAATAGCCCAAGCTTTAAGGGCTTTGGCAACGCAAGTAGAAAATGTAGGATTTGAATTAAATATAGAATACGGATATGTTAGCCCTGAAGACCAAGAAATTATGAACGATGAAAAAGTAGTAGAATTGGTAAGTGATGAAAATTATACTGAGGTTATGGCGCGTGAGGCAGCTAAGTTTATTGTTCCGCGAGCATATGAATCTGAAATGCAAACAGGCCTTTGCATTAAGCTAGATGAAGACAAAGACGACTTTGTTACAGACCCACTGTACTCTTGGTTAGTGAAAAACTCTGCGGAATATGGTTTTATTTTTAGATATACACAAGAAAAAGAAGAATACACATTGCATGAGGCAAATTCAACAGTGTTAAGATATGTAGGTACAGAAGATGCACTGGCAATGCGACAATTAGGCATGTGCTTAGAACAATATATTGATTATATTGGCATGTAAATAATAATAAAATT
>CAYJEZ010000012.1:7773-33044 GCA_964369215.1 uncultured Eubacteriales bacterium | reverse complement strand
GATTCCGCTGCAAATGTAACTGTTGCCAAGTTTGCACAGTTATCAAAAGCATAGTAGCCTATTGAGGTTACGCTGTTTGGTATATTTACTGTGGTTAAATTTGTCTCTCTAAATGCAGAGTTACCTATTGAGGTTACGGTGTATGTAACATCCTCGTGTTCTACAGTCGATGGAATATTAAGTGTAGCAGGCATAGTGTCACTGCTATCACTAAGGCTTACAGTACCAGTATTATTAGTATTATCAACTGTTAATACTGTGAATGTTAAAGTAGCACCATTTCCTGTAATAGTGGTGTTATTAAATGTTTGCCCCACCCCAATATTAAACGAAACAGGTTGCTCCTCCACTTGTTCTACGCTAAGCACAGGTACTGGTGCTACGGCAAGCATAGGCTCTTGTGTAGCATTAGTGGCAGAACCCTCCTGTGTAGGCTCGGAAGATACTTCCTCACTAGGTGTAGAATTTTCTTCTTCGCTTGGTACAGAAGCCTCTTCCTCGCTCGGCTCAGAACTTACCTCTTCACTAGGGGCAGAAACCTCTTCCTCGCTTGGTACAGAAATTTCTTCCTCACTCGGCTCAAAAGCTCCCTCGTCTAGTTCTTCTTCGCTTGGCACATCTGTGCCCTCTTCGCTTATAATCTCAAAATCTGGAACTGTGTCTGTCGCAAATATAGCGCTTGGCACCATACTTATAACCATACACACTGCAAGAAGTAAAGACATAAACTTTTTGCTCATTACCTGTTTCCCTTTCATAATGCACTTTCCTCTCTTTTATTATAATATATATATATCAATTTCATATCGACAATATTTTATTAGCTATCAAAAGGTTCGCTTTTAAATAGTGCCACCTAATTTAATTATATTGTTAAAACTTGTAAATGTCAAGACATTCTGCGGAGTTTCCTCTGTATTTAAATATATTATAAAATTATGGACATTACAGCGAAAACAGTAAGATGAAACACTATTTATTTGTGATAAGCAATAAAAAATATGTAGTTATTGCGGAAATGGGACTTGTTTATTCCTAAATGTTATGATAAAATAGCTAACGTAAGATTTAAGACTTTAGTACGTTAGCTTGCTATATATTAAATAAATATCTTATAGCATAACGTGCAAATAAAGAGTAAGGGAGATTTATTATGAATATTCAACATGCTAACCAGATAGAGAATGCAATTAAAGCAGTAAAAGAAAAAAATGCTCAGAAGTATTTTTTTGTAGCTTGTGGGGGCTCTATGTCTACACTTCAAGCGGCACAGTATATTTTTGAGAAAGAACTTACAGCGCCGTCATTTACTTATACTTCTAAAGAATTTATTGTAAGAAACCCTAAGTGTTTTGATAAGGACAGCGTAGTGATACTTTGCTCTCATTCAGGTAAAACACCAGAAACTGCACAGGCAGCTAAGTTTGCACGAGATAGAGGCGCACTTACAATAGCTTTTTCTAATGTAGATGAATCTCCCCTTTCACAAGAGGCAGAGTATAATATTCATTACGACTGGGGACAAGGCATGAGCTGTTTTGAGACCTTAGGAGGAATTCTTTTCCGTGTGGTTTTTGGAATTTTAAATGTAGTTAGCCCTTGTGAGAAATATGAGAGAGCCATAAAAGCAGTAGAGAAGTTAGATGATGCAGTAAAGTCTAGCATTGCTAAGCACAGCGAGCAAGCACTTGAGTTTGCTAAAAATAGTAAGAGAGAAGAGTTATTTTACGCTATAGCAAGTGGCATTTTATACCCAGAGGCGTATTCACTGGCGGCTTGTTTTTTAACTGAAATGCAGTGGATTCACGCTGCGTGCTATCACTCAGGCGAGCTATTTCATGGGCCATTTGAAGTAGCTGATTATGATGTGCCATATATATTGTTTAAAAACTTAGGTGACTCTAGAGTTATGGACGATAGAGCAGAGGCTTTTTTAACAAAAATTACAGATAAGCTAACAGTTATTGATGCAGAAAATTTTGACATGAGCGGAATTGACGAAGATTTAAAAGAGTATTTTGCCCAACCTATAGCTATGCAAGTTATAAAAAGTTATATAGTAAAATTAGGAGACGCAAGAGGACATTTGATGTCTGTTAGAAGATATATGGGACTAATGGACTATTAATTTATAATTAAAAATAAAGCTCATAAGTTAGGCTTATGTAGCTTGCTCTTAAAAAATGGGGGAGATTGTTTGAAAATTATTTGCGTTGGAGACAATGTAGTAGATTGTTATATTGATAAAAGAAAATATTACCCTGGCGGAAATGCTGTTAATGTGGCTGTAAATGCCTTGAGATACGGAGCAGAAAAAAGTGCATATTTAGGGATTTTCGGAAACGACAAGGCTGCAAAGCATATTAAAAATGCTTTAGTTAAAGAGCATGTTGACTTCTCATACTCAAGAGAAATGATTGCGCCTACCTGCATGCCAATGGTGGAGAGTACTGCAGATGGAGACAGAATTTTTATAGGAAACAGAAAAGACTCTGCACAGCACATAGTTAGGCTTAATTTAATGCCGAAAGATTTAGAATATATAAAGCAGTTTGATGTTTGTCACACTAGCCTATACTCTAATATTGAGCCAGAGCTTAAGAAGCTTTCTAAAATTTGTAAAATATCGTTTGATTACTCTGACGACTTTGACATGGACTTTGTAAGAGAGACTATAAAGTATGTAAACTTTGCTTTTTTCTCATCAAACGAGCGCACAAGGGCTGACTTAGATGATATAATTGAGCTGTGTAGTGAGCATAAAACAGAGGTTTTAGGAATAACACATGGCGCAGAGGACGTGGAGTTTTACAAAGACAATAAACTTTATAAGCAAGGCATTAAAGAGGCTGAAGTAGTTGATACAATGGGAGCAGGAGACGGCTTTATTGCAGGTTTTTTAAAAGCCTATGTAGATGGTGAGAGCATGGAAAAAAGCCTAGACTACGCAGCTGAGTGTGCGGCAATTAGTTGTGGAGTAAGTGGAGGCTTTGGCTATGAGGGCGATATGAGCGACATGCCTGACTATGGGAAAGACAGCATAGTTTTTTATTAAGATTGAACTTTTTAAAAAATATAAAAGCCTAAGGTACAATAATTGAACAACCCCAAATTGTACGGACAGTACAAAAAAGCCTATAAAATGGCAAAATAAAGATTTAGGCAATAAACTGATTTCGTTGTTCGAGCGGAGTCAGTTTTGTTTTGAGTTGGAGCTTTACAGTAACTTTTTCTTTTAGCAAGTCTGACTCTATACACCTTTATTTTGGGGAAGTGACGTAATTATCATAATACAACATATTTTAAGAAAAACAAGCTTATTCCTCCCTCAACCCAAGCGGTAACTGAGCTCCCCTACATTATTTTGTCGTAGCTACTTGATGTAAAATTAGATAAACAGAAAGCAGGTTGATAATAGTGAAAAAAACTGTAATTTTTATAGACTGTGGAGACACCTTAGTAGATGAATCTACACAAATTTGGAGAGATGGCGATGAAGACGGCATTCTTTTAAAAGCAGAGCTTTTTGAAGGTGCAAAAGAGATGATGCACACCCTACATGATAGAGGTTACCGAATAGCTATGGTAGCTGACGGAAGAGTCGAGTCCTTTGCAAATATAACAAAGCATTATGACTTAGACAAATGCTTTGAGGCAAAGGCCATTTCTGAGGCAGTAGGTTGCTGTAAGCCAGACAAAAAAATGTTTGACACCGCAATGTGTGCACTAGGACTTAATTATGAAGAAGATTCAAACAGAATAATAATGGTAGGCAATAACTTAAAAAGAGATATTTTAGGTGCAAATAATCTAGGATTAATATCAGTGCTTATCGACATTTCTCCAAGGCATAATATGCAACCTGAGAACCCTGCAGAAACGCCTGATTACATAATTCACAACCCTTTAGAGCTAATAGATTTAGTAGAAAAGCTCGAACATAGAGTAAATTTATAAAACATAATAACCGCAACTCTAGTAATATAGTAAATAAGCTCCCATAACTAACACAACCCAAGCGAAAAACCACATAAGTTAAAGCTTTTTCTCTTGAGTTCTGTAGTGTTTTCTAAGCTTATTTACTATATTAAAAATTGATTACAACCTTTATAAAGTCAGAAGGATACTTCTCTATATCTTTTATAGTTTGCACAGCCTCATCTATATTTATCGTTTTGGTAAGCAGTTTTTTAACGTCGATTTGATTATTGTAAATAAGGTCTATACATTCTTCAATTTCTCTTGCACTGGTACGCGCACCTCTTATGTCAATCTCTTTTTTTGTAATCATATATGTTGGCAAGGGTGTGTCTACTTTTGTCCAACCTGTTAAAGCTATTCTGCCTGCAAACGACACTAAATCGAGCGAAGACAGCACAGCCGAATTCGCACCAGATGCCTCTAAAACACATTGAGCCATGGTGCCGTTTGTTATTTCTTTAACAATTTCTACTGCGTCTTCATTAATTGGGTTAATAACATGTTTAATGCCCAAAGCTTTTGCTGTGTCAAGCCGTGAGGCAACAAGGTCAATTAAAATAGGTATAGCTCCTATATATTCAGCTATTAATGCGGCTAGCAAGCCTATAGTGCCTGCTCCGATAATAGCTATATTCTCACCCTTTTTTAGCTTTAGCCTATGTATGCCATGAAGAGATATAGACAAAGGCTCTGCCATAGCAGCTAGAGCGTATTCCATATCATCAGGAATTTTAATAAGCATGTCGGCAGGGTGACAAAACTGCTCTGCTATGCCACCATTTATATGTACGCCTAGCACTTTCAAGTTTTCACAACAGTTTGTTCGTCCTATGCTACAAGGGTAGCATTTTCCACAATACAAATATGGGTCAACCACAACTTTGTCGCCGACTTTTATATTGTTTTTATTATTTTCAGGTATGCTTTGCACAACTCCAGCAAGTTCATGCCCGGGTATACGCGGATATGTAACTAAGTTATTTTGCCCTCTTAGCGCTGAAATATCACTTCCACAAATTCCTGCTGACATTATTTTTATAACTGCCTCGCCCTCTTTTGGTGTTTCAATTTCTTTATCTATAAGCTTGATATCCCAAGCTTCATTTAGTAGCAGTGCCTTCATTATTTATTTCTTCCAATCTATTAAATTTACTATATTTTCTGCTGTGTTATCTAAATTAATCTTACAATATATAAAAAACGCCGTTGTTTCAGAAAAATTTCATCTGAAACAACGGCATTATTATAACACTTTATATCAGTATTATCAACTATTTAAAAGGCATTATTTAGCAATACTAAATAATTTTATTAATATTAGATAATAACTTTATATAGATTTTGTAGCACTTATAATAAGTTAATTTAACTGCTTATTAGCAAGCTACTACGTTGTCACCTTGCTTGCTTTGCTGCTTTTACACCTTTTAGCACTTGCTGTAATGCATACTGTACCTGTTTTGCAGTTGTAGCCGCTAAGCCCTCTAACGGATATTTTATGCCTAATTCTTTATACTTGTTTTCTCCCATTCGGTGGTATGGTATAAAATCTAGTGCTCTTATGTTTTTTAGTGTAGCTAAAAACTCACCTAATCTGAACAGTGCGTCATCATTTAAGGTTTTACCCTCAATAACAACATGTCTTATCCAAACATCTTTATTTATGTCTGAAAGATAACGAGCAAACTGAAGTATTGGTTCATTATCCACTGCAGTTAGGGCGATATGCGCCTCTTTATCGATATGCTTTATGTCTAACAAAACCAAGTCGGTAATAGACATCAATTTATCAAACTGCGATTTTTTAACCTCGCTAAAAGTTACGCCAGAGGTGTCTATAGCTGTGTTTATACCTTTTGCCTTAGCAAGCTCAAACAACTCGGTTACAAACTCCATTTGCATTAAAGGCTCGCCACCTGTTACAGTAATGCCACCTTTTGTAAAGATATCTGTTTGCTCAAACTTTTCTATAACCTCTAGTGGTGTCATAACCGAACCTACTCCAAATTTCCATGTATCAGGGTTGTGGCAATAAGCACAGCGCAAAGGACAGCCTTGTAAAAACACCACAAAGCGAATTCCTGGTCCATCTACTGTTCCAAAAGTGTCAAACGAGTGAATATATCCTTTCATTTTAAAACATCCTTAATCATCACCATTGCTTTGGAATGAAAACTTGTTTTCATACTATCAACTTACTTTTCCACTATCCAAATGAAAACCTATTTTCATTCTTATAATTTAGAGTGGAAAGTACGAGAAATAATGTCGTCTTGTTGCTCTTTATTTAGCTTTACAAAATTAACAGCATAGCCAGAAACACGCACTGTAAGTTGTGGGTATTTCTCAGGGTGATTTTGTGCGTCTAAAAGAGTCTCTTTTGTAAAAACATTTACATTAAGGTGGTGACCACCTTTTTGCATATAGCTATCTAATAACTCTACTAAGTTATCTACTTGTTGATTGTTTGCCATGTTAACCTCCTATTTATATCAAGGCATAGTTAAGTTGACTTTATTAATGTCTTAATTATCTCCATCAACTTAACATATTAATGTGTTAATCTTCTATTCTTTCATTTGGTTGCATACAAGCCTTGTTGCCTACTGCACAATCAGTAATTTCACTAATCTCTATATTTATGTCGTCAATATTAAAATCACCAAAAAACACTCTGTCATCTTTACCTAATGCGTCAGGAACTATTGAGAAAGTGTCTGAAATTCCGTCAAGTGCATCTTCAAAAGGCAGTTTAGCTACAGAGGCAAGTGAAGCTGATGCTCCGCTTGTGTCTCTACCGTGCATTGGGTTAGCACCAGGTGCAAAAGGCACACCCGCTTTTCTTCCGTCTGGCGTATTACCTGTTTTTTTACCGTATACAACATTTGAAGTAATGGTTAATATAGACATTGTAGGCACACTGTTTCTGTAAGTGTGGAATTTGCGGATTTTCTCCATAAAAGTGTGTATAATATCGGTTGCAATACTGTCTACTCTGTCGTCATTATTTCCAAATTTAGGGTAATCGCCCTCTACATCATAGTCTACAACCAGACCGTTTTCATCTCTAATAGTTCTAACTTTTGCATATTTTATTGCACTTAATGAGTCTGCTATTACAGAGAGCCCTGCAATTCCTGTAGCAAAATAACGTTTTACCTCTCTATCGTGCAATGCCATTTGAACACGCTCATAGCAGTATTTGTCGTGCATATAGTGAATAATATTTAAAGTGTTTACATATAAGCCTGCAAGCCACTCAAGCATATCGTCATATTTTTCCGCCACTTCTTCATAATCAAGGTACTCTGTAGTAATTGCGCGATATTTCGGTCCTACTTGAATTTTAAGTTTTTCATCAACACCGCCGTTAATAGCATAAAGCAAGCATTTTGCAAGGTTTGCCCTTGCCCCGAAAAACTGCATTTCTTTTCCTATTTTCATTGAAGACACACAGCAAGCAATTGCATAGTCATGTCCGTGAATTTCTCGCATTAACTCATCATTCTCATATTGAATTGATGAGGTTTTTATACTCATCATAGCACAATATTTTTTAAAGTTACTAGGTAGTCTCCAAGACCAAAGCACTGTCAAGTTTGGCTCAGGTGCTGGGCCAAGGTTATCTAGCGTGTGCAAAAATCTGTATGAGCTTTTTGTTACTAAGTGAACTCCTGTAGTAGACATACCACCTATTGACTCGGTAACCCAAGTAGGGTCGCCTGAGAACAGATTATTGTAATCTGCAGTTCTTGCAAATTTAACCAAACGTAATTTCATTACAAAATGGTCGATATACTCTTGCACTTCTTCTTCGGTTACTATGCCTAATTTTAAATCTCTCTCTATATAAATATCTAAAAAGGTCGACACTCTACCCAAACTCATAGCTGCACCGTTTTGCTCTTTAATTGCGGCAAGGTAGCCAAAATACAGCCACTGAATAGCCTCTTTTGCATTCGAGGCAGGTTTTGATATGTCATAGCCGTAACTAGCTGCCATAACTTTAATCTCTTCAAGTGCTCTGTACTGCTCAGAAAGCTCCTCACGCAGTCTTATATTTTGCTCTGTCATTCTAAGTGGAGAAGAATCTAATTGCTCTTTCTTCTCTTCTTTTAACATATCTATTCCATAAAGCGCTACTCTTCGGTAGTCACCAATAATTCTTCCACGTCCGTAAGCGTCTGGCAAGCCTGTAATAATTGCAGATTTTCTAGCAAGCCTAATCTCGTCTGTATATACATCAAAAACTCCATCATTATGAGTTTTTCGGTACTTTGTAAAAATATCTTTTGTCTCTTGAGGCACTTCATATCCGTATTGTGAGCAAGCATTTACAGCTGTTCTAATTCCTCCAAATGGTTGAAAACTTCTTTTAAAAGGCTTATCAGTTTGAAAACCAACTATAGTTTCCATATCTTTATCTAAATAACCTGGACCATGAGAAGTTACAGTTGAAACAAGCTCGCAGTCCATGTCTAGCACGCCGCCTTTTTCGTCTTCAAGTTTATTTAACTCAATTACTTTATCCCATAACTTTTTTGTCTTATCGGTTGCAGGGCACAAAAAGCTTTCATCTCCATCATATGGAGTGTAGTTTAGATTAATAAAATCACCTGTGTCTACTGCTACATTACACCATCGGCCTGTTTTAAAGCCTTTCCATGCATTAGTAAAATTAAACGTCATAAAAATACTCCTTTATATTGTACGGGCACTATTAAGTTATAATTATGAAAATTCTATTAGAAAAAAGCAATTTTTCCCTTTTCTTTTTCATATTAACTTAACATAACCTATAGTCCTCTCTGCTAATTTAAAATAAAAAAATGCTATTTTCATAATAAATCAACACAGCTAATAGTAGGCATAAAAATCCAATGAAAAAGTTCATTGAGCTTTTGATAACCCTCTATTTTCATTGTGCACTTATGAAAATAACAATAAACAGAGTTTTTTAAAAACAATATTCAAAGAGGTAAAGATAAAACAGCTCAATGGAAAAGCCTAACACTTGGCTTTTTCTAATCATAGCATCTATTTAGCCTCAGTATTATTGTACACCTTTTGCTTAAAAATAGATATACACGTTTCAAATAATTATTAATAAACATCATTACTATTTTTTATATATTATTTTTTTTACGGTGTACAAAAAACTAACTTGCATATATTCTTTCCCTTTTTTAACCTTTTTATGTACAAGCTTATTCTCAGTAAATATAATCAAACATTAGTTGTTCTAACATCTTTTGCAAGTATTTATAGTAAATTAACCTGAAAAACCAACAAGGTAAAAACACCGTTATAGCAAAGACAAATAAATTCATCTTAACTATAACGGTGTTATAAAAGCCATATCTTATTAGTTTTAGTTAATTGCAAACTTAAAAACAACTCTCTTATTTTTTATATCTTACTCTAAATCTGCTAATTGGTCTTGTAACGATATTTCTGCCAAATACCTTTTTAAAGCGTCTTCCCAAGTTGGCAACCGGTCAAATCCATTTCTATCTAGTTGTTTTTTACTCATTCTTGAGTTAGAAGGTCTTGCCGCTTTTGTAGGAAACTCATTGCTGTCAACAGGAGTTACAACCACGTCTAGTTCTGCAAGCTCAAAAATTTTACAAGCAAAACTGTACCAAGAGCATAAACCCTCGTTTGTCGCATGGTATGTTCCGTATTTCTCGCTTTGTATCATATCTACTGCAAGCACAGCAAGGTCTACAGTGTAAGTAGGCGATCCAATTTGGTCGTTAACAACGCTTACTTTTCCTATTTTTTTACCTAAACGAAGCATAGTTTTTATAAAATTATTTCCATTTAAACCAAAAACCCAAGATATTCTAACAATAAAATGTTTATTATTTTTTAAAACTTCAAGCTCACCTTCATATTTTGTTTGTCCATAGTAATTAAGTGGCTCTTTTGCAGATGTATTCTCATCCCATGCAGTTGCACCTTGACCGTTAAAAACATAGTCGGTAGAAAAATACATTATTGGTATATTAAGTTCTTTACACACCTCAGCTATGTTTCGGGTTCCGTCTACATTTACAGCCTTACAGCGTTCTCTATCTTCTTCTGCCCTGTCGACAGCTGTCCAAGCGGCACAATGAACAACTGCATCACAGTTTACTTCATATATTACTTTTTTTACATCGTCGGCTTTTGTAATATCCATTTCGTCAATGTCTACTCCAACAGCCTCTATTCCTCTAGATCTACATTCATTTACTATATCATACCCTAGCTGACCTTTATACCCTGTTACTAATATTTTCACAACTCGTTCTCCTCAACACAAATTAAGCTCTGCCTTTATCTGTGTACATCTTCTCAAAATAGTTTTGGTAGTCTCCACTTAAAATATTGTCAAGCCAAGCCTTATTATCAATATACCACTGAATTGTTTGTTTTATACCTGTGTCAAAATTATAAACAGGTTTCCATCCAAGCTCTTGCTCCATTTTTGTAGGGTCAATAGCATATCTTAGGTCGTGACCTTTTCTGTCTGTAACATAGCTAATTAAACTCTCTGGTTTGTCTAGCTCACGAAGAACAGTTTTAACAACCTCTAGGTTTGTTCTCTCGTTGTGTCCTCCTACATTGTAAACCTCGCCAACCTTGCCACTATGAACAATTAAATCAATAGCTGTGCAGTGGTCGTAAACATGTAGCCAATCACGCACATTCTCGCCTTTTCCATAAACTGGTAGGCTTTCGTTTTTCATAGCACGAGAAATCATTAAAGGAATAAGTTTCTCAGGAAAATGGTAAGGACCGTAGTTATTTGAACACCTAGATACAGTAACCGGTAAACCAAAAGTTCTGTTGTAGGCTAAAACAAAAAGGTCTGCACTTGCCTTGCTAGAGCTATAAGGGCTTGACGTATGAAGCGGTGTCTCTTCTGTAAAAAACAGGTCAGGTCTGTCAAGAGGTAAATCTCCGTAAACCTCGTCTGTAGACACTTGATGATAGCGTTTTATTCCGAACTCACGGCAAGCATCTAAAAGAGTGGTTGTGCCCATAACATTTGTTCTAACAAACACACCTGGGTCTTCAATGCTTCTATCAACATGAGACTCAGCGGCAAAGTTTACCACTATGTCAAATTTCTCATTTCTAAACAAATCAAAAATAAAATCTCTATCAGCAATATCACCTTTAACAAACTTGTAATTTTGCTTGCTCTGTGCATATGCGCAAGTCTCTAAATTGCCTGCATAGGTTAATAAATCTAAATTTACTATTTCATAGTTTGGGTATTTGTCAACAATGTAATTTACAAAGTTTCCACCGATAAAACCAGCTCCACCCGTTACTAGCATTTTCATATTAATCAAGTCCTTTCCTGTGATTATAGATTGAAGATATCGCTTTTATCAACGTACTCTCTATCCATAACCTTTTTTAGATAAGCTCCATATTGGTTTTTCTTGTGAGTCTCATATATCTCTTCCAATTTATCAACTGAAATCCAACTATTATCAAAAGCTATTTCTTCTAAACACGCAATTTTTCTATTTTGATGCGTCTCAATAGTATAAACAAAATTAGATGCATCTACTAAAGCCTCATGTGTTCCTGTATCAAGCCAAGTAAAACCGTCACCTAATAAAATCATTCTAAGCTCGTCATTCTCAAGGTAAATTTTGTTAAGGTCTGTTATCTCAAGCTCTCCCCTTTTGCTAGGAGCTAAGTTTTTTGCGTACTCAACTACTTTATTGTCATAGAAATAAAGGCCTGTAACGGCATAGTTAGATTTAGGATTTTCGGGTTTCTCTTCTAAAGAAGTTACTTTGCCATTCTCGTCAAAACCGGCAACTCCAAATCTCTCTGGGTCTTCAACATAGTAGCCAAAAATTGTTGCACCCTCAGTTTTTGAAGCCGCTGCTCTTAACCTTTTTGTAAGACCATGTCCATGGAAAATATTGTCGCCAAGAACCATGGCGACATTGTCGTCACCAATAAACTCCTCGCCTATAATAAAAGCTTGTGCTAAACCGTCTGGTGTAGGCTGAACTTTGTACTCTAGCCTTAGTCCAAATTGAGTTCCGTCACCTAATAGCTCTCTAAACCTTGGCGTATCATCAGGGGTTGAAATTATTAAAATATCTCTAATTCCAGCATTCATTAGTACACTTAACGGATAGTAAATCATCGGTTTATCATAAACCGGTAGCAGCTGTTTGCTAGTAACTTTTGTTAGAGGATAAAGTCTTGTTCCACTTCCTCCAGCTAAAATAATACCCTTCATAATCATTTAACCTTTCATCTTTATATATAACTAAAATAAATATATTATAGTAGTATTTTCAAAAAACACATCTATAAGTTATACTAACATATTTGGTATATAATGTAAAGTGTATACCAAAATATATATTAAAATTTATTAATTTTTAATATTTATACATATATTTTCTTTTCTTTTATTATTTTGTTAATGAAAGTTTAGTTCAATACTCTTGCATAGTTAAAATTTTTATGTTATACTGAACTTAATATGATAATATTGCTTAAAAATTTTCTTAAATTATAGTACTTTTGTGTAATAAAAAGAGAAATCTACATGTTTATATTTGATTATTTTTGATATTAATACGCAATACAAAAACAATATTATTCATTTTGTGTATCTGTATTAGTATTTGTTGGCTATTATACCTATATATGAAAGGATGGTTGAGTTATGAGTAACACAATAAAACTTAAGCTTATTGAAGATGAAATAAACAGGCTTTCTGAAAAGTGCATAGATGCAAGTTCTATACCTGCTGAGCTTTTTAAAAAGCACAATGTATACCGTGGCTTAAGAGACTTAGAAGGCAACGGAGTTCTTACAGGCCTTACTGAAATTTCTAAAATTATTTCTGCTAAAAAAGTAAATGGCGAAAAAATCTCTTGTGAAGGCGAACTATATTATCGTGGGCTAAAAATAGAAGAAATTGTAGACGGATTTTTAAGTGATGACAGATTCGGTTTTGAAGAAACAGTTTATCTGCTTCTTTTCGGAAATCTACCTAATAAAGATGAATTAAAAAGCTTTGAAGATATTTTAGCTGCTTACAGAGTTCTTCCAACCTCTTTTGTTAGAGATATAATCTTAAAATCACCTAGTACAGATATGATGAACACCTTGGCAAGGTCTGTTTTAACCCTTTACTCGTACGATGATAAAGCAGACGACACAAGCATAGAAAATGTGCTTAGTCAAAGCTTGTCTTTAATTGCATTATTCCCTGTTTTATCTGTTTATGGCTATCAAGCCTACAGGCATTACCATGATAACCAAAGCTTAATTATTCACAATCCACAGCCTAATTTGTCAACCGCTGAGAATATTTTACACCTTTTAAGAGATGACAGCAAGTACACCGCACTAGAGGCTAAAATATTAGACTTAGCACTTGTACTTCATGCCGAGCACGGTGGTGGTAACAATTCATCTTTCACCACACATGTAGTTTCATCTTCAGGTACAGACACCTACTCAGCAATAGCGGCTTCTTTAGGCTCTTTAAAAGGCCCTAAACATGGTGGCGCAAATATTAAAGTTATGGCTATGTTTGAAGATATTAAAAAGTCTGTAAAAGACTGGACCGACGAAGAAGAGCTTTCAACTTATTTAAGAGGCCTACTAAATAAACAAGGCTTTGATAAATCAGGGCTTATATATGGTATGGGTCACGCAGTTTATTCATTGTCAGACCCTAGGGCAAACATTTTTAGACAATATGTAGAGTCTTTATCTACTGAAAAAGGCTTGCACGACGAGTTTGCTCTTTACTCATTAGTAGAGAGGTTAGCCCCCAAAGTTATAACACAAGAGAGAAAAATATATAAAGGCGTAAGCGCTAACATAGACTTTTACAGCGGTTTTGTTTACCATATGCTAGACTTACCAACAGAGCTATACACACCTATTTTTGCAATGGCAAGAATAGCAGGTTGGAGCGCTCACAGACTTGAAGAGCTAATAAATGTAGGTAAAATTATTAGGCCTGCTTATATGAGTGTTACTGACGACAAAGAGTACGTAAAAATAGAAGATAGATAATTTTTCACCTTGGATAGTATACACCTTGGTTAGTATAATAGAAAAAAATCGTTAAATATTTTAATTGCTAAAGAAAGAGGAGATTTAAATGCAAATCAATATTGGAGTTTTAGGACCGGGCAACATTGCAGGAGTTTTTTCAGAAAATGCTAAGGATGTAGATGGAGTTAAAATAGCCGCTGTTGCTTCAAGAGACCTTGAAAAATCACAAGCTTTTGCAGAAAAATTTAATATAGACAAAGCTTATGGCTCTTACGACGAACTTTACAATGACGACGATATAGATTTAATTTACATCGCAACTCCTCACGCTTTTCATGCTGAGCAAACAAGATGTGCATTAAACAGCGGAAAATCTGTAGTTTGTGAGAAACCTTTTGTATTAAATGTTAAAGATGCAGAAGAACTAATTACTTTAGCCAAAGAGAAGAATTTGCTTTTAATGGAGGCTATGTGGACTAGAGTTTTACCGCCTAACATTAAAGTAAAAGAGTGGATAAAAGACGGAAAAATTGGCGACCTCAAATTTATTAGAGCATCCTTTGGCGGTGTTAGCAACGAGAACCCTGAAAGTAGAACTTTTAAAAAGAGCCTAGGTGGTGGCGCTCTATACGACATAGGAATTTACCCATTTTCTCTTGCATTATTCTTGGCAGACTCTAAAATTTCTGAGTACAAAACAATAACAACCCCTGCATTTACAGGAGTTGATGAAAGTGTTTTAGCAATTATTAAATTTGAGAATAACGCCTTGGCACAAATTAGCACTAGCGTAAGGGCGGCAATGAGTGATGAGGCTGAAATTTGTGGTACAAATGGTAAAATTGTTATTCCAAAATTTTGGGGTGCAAGCAAAGCATACAGATATGATTTGTCCGGTAATTTAGTAGAAACCTTTGATAGTGGATACGACAATGATGGGCGAGGTGTTTACAAAGGGTTTAGATACGAGGTAGAATATATAAGAGACCTTTACAATAAAGGTCTTAAAGAGAGCCCTGACATCAGTTTTGACTATATTCTTACTGCGTGTAAGTTTTTTGAAGACGCTCTTAAAGATTTATAAAGTTAAATAAAACAAACAAAAACGACACTACTTTTTATAAGCGGTGTCGTTTTTTAGGTATATTTGTAACAAGTGAATAACTAAAAGACAAATATTAATTTCACTATATATATGCGGTTTTCTCACTTAATTTGTGTTAATTTTTGGGGCTGAATAACTATATATTCACAACTTTTCACATATCAGTATTCTGCTGATTAAACACAAACGATTAACCTTTTTCTAAGTCTTTTAATTCTTCAATTTCTTTTTTGTTTATTTTAATTTGTCCGTCTTTTAGCACTTTTACGTCTTTTGTGTGAACTACAATAGGCACAGCGTCTTGTGCTTTATCAAGCCTTACAGTCAACTTACCTGTTAGCAAGTTTTGGTCTACAACTACGCCTTTACCCTCGTTTGTCATAACTAAAGCACCTATTTTTGGTGTGGTTTTTAAGAGCTGTGTATATGCCTCTTGCTCATATTTTAAACAACACATAAGCCTACCACAAGTTCCTGATATTTTCACAGGATTAAGCGATAAACCTTGCTCTTTCGCCATTTTTATTGATACTGGTTGAAAACCATTTAAAAAAGTTTTACAACAAAACGGCCTACCACAAGTTCCAAGTCCGCCTAAAAGCTTTGCTTCGTCTCTTACTCCTATTTGTCTTAACTCTATTCTTGTTTTAAACTGGGCAGCTAAGTCTTTTACTAGTTCTCTAAAGTCTACTCTTCCGTCTGAGGTAAAATAAAATAAAATTTTAGTTCCGTCAAAAGTATATTCAACATCTACAAGCTTCATGTCTAGTTTGTGAGTAAGAATTTTCTCCTCGCAAACCGCGAAAGCCTTCTTCTCTTTTTCTATATTTTCCTCAACTTTCAAAATATCTTCTTTAGTTGCTATTCTAAGAACTTTTTTAAGAGGTTGAGTAACCTCTTGTTTATTAATTTTTGTGTTCTCGTTTGCAACTACTCCGCACTCAAGCCCTCTTGAGGTCTCTACTATAACTTGTGTGCCTTTATTTATTTTCATGCCATTTGGTGCAAAATAATATACTTTGCCCGTACTCTCAAATTTTACACCTACTACTTCTATCATATAGTACTCCATTTCTAAAATCAGTCACTGTTATTAAAAATCGTTATTCTTTTCAATTATACATTAATATAATATTTGAAATAAAAGAATACTTATTTTTTAAATAAGTTAACAATAAATATAAAAAACAATTAATCTTGTGCCCAAACATCTTCAGCTCTTTCTAAATGTTTTTGTAATTTCGCCCTTAAGTCTTTACATACATCGTTGTTTTCTTTAGCAATATCTTTTAACTGATTAGGGTCTTCAATATCATCAAAAAGCGCCCAATCTTCTTTACCGCCATAATGTTTTACAACAATAAATGTATATCTTTGTGTTTTAAGTCCTCTTGCGCCTAAAAACGGTTGAATAAACAATCCTTCGCCGTCCAATTCTTTTCCGTTTAAAATAACCTCAGACATATCGTCTCCGTGAATGTCTTCAGGAGTTTTATCTTTTAAGCCTGTTAAGCTTAAAATTGTTGGGTACCAGTCTACTACATTGATTACACTATTGTTTACCGCAGGCTTAATTTTACCCTTATATCTTATAACTGTTGGAATAATAAAGCTGTCTGAATACCAAGTGTTTTTGTACATTAGGCTATGGCTTCCCATCATCTCTCCATGGTCAGACGTAAACACAACTATAGTGTCTTCATCAAGTCCGCTTTCTTCAATAGCTTTTAGCACTCTTCCAAACTGCTCGTCTATACCTGTTACAGCAGCAAAGTAGTTATTTACATTTTCTCTTGCTCTATCTACACAAGCGTTTCCTACATTTACATAAAAACCATCTAAAGGCTCTTTTGCATATGCCGGAGAATTTAAAAGCTCGTCAGGAGTTTTATCTTTGTATAACTCTTTGTATTTGTCTGGAACCATATCAAAAGGCATGTGCGGAGGATTGTAAGAAACTACTAAAACAAAAGGTTTTGAGTCGTCTCTTACATTGTCTTCGTTTTTTATATAACCTACAGCTATATCTGTCTCGTGCTCTGCAGACCATTTATTTGGTCTTATAGGCTCTTCAACAGGAGTGTTTGTAGCATAATAATGCGGATTGTTGTGGTTATCACAACAACCATATGAATGCCAAAAATTAAATTTATGTCTTCTGCTCTTAGGTGTAAACGAGTCCCAAATAACGCCGTTGCCTCTTTTACCCTCTGTAAAAACAGCGTGCTCTGGGTCTGGTGGGTCTAAGTGCCATTTTCCAATATAACCTAAATCATAACCATTATCGCTTAATATATCAGACCAACAATTAGTCTTACCTTTAAGGTAAACACCAAATGCAGAAGTGTCGGTATTGCAGTTTGTTGTTACCCCGTTATTTTTTGCATAAGGGTAAAGTCCGCTTAACAGCATAGCTCTATATGGGCTACACACAGGATAATTGCTTACAGCGTTTTCCATCCATAAGCTCTCAGAGATAAATTTATCAAAATTAGGTCTTATTACAGGGTCTTCTGTTAAAGCTCGCCTTCTAAACTCATCTGCTATTACAAAAACAATATTAGGTCTTTTTTGCATATAATATTACTCCTTTTTTCTTACATAAGCCTGGTCAATAAACCCTAAACCGCCAACAGCTCAAAAACATAATCCGCATTAGTCAAATACTTAAACTAAGCGTGCATAATTAAAACTTTTGCGCCGCCTCTCTTATTCTAACACAAAAGTCTGTAACAAGCAAATTCATATTAATATTTTTTCTTACAAGCGGCATATACTGCGCACAAACACTAGGGAATTCCAGCAAATTTTTCTTTCTATAAGCTCCTGCAATTTTTTTAGACTGCTCAGGGCAAACGCCAATGCAATTTCCATCGCCTAAATAAATATTATAGGCATCTCTAAAAATATACATAAGCTTCTCTAACACTTCATAAAATAAATCTCTATTTTTTATCAGCACAAAAGTAATTGCAAGAAGTTTATCTTCGTCACTCGAGTCAAAATTCTCTGCAATTTCTGTGGCTATTGTCACAGCTTCTGTTTCTCCTGTTAGCATATTGCCTATATTAGAGCCACATAGCTTAGCTAGGCTTAATGCATCGTTATAACTTATGTTTTTTTGCTCACTAACATACTGTGCCGCAAGCTCTTCATTAACTGAAGACAAACTATAAGTAACAGCCCTTGACCTAATAGTGCTAAGCAGAGATTTCTCAGAGTTTACCACAATAATAAAAAGAGCATTTCCCGGTGGCTCTTCTATAACTTTTAAAAGCTTATTTTGTGAAGACTCTGAAATTAAATTTTTGATAAAAAGCAAATATATATTAGTATCCGCCTCTTCGGGTTTTCTGTACGCGTCTTCAACCATTGCCCTAACTGCGTCTACAGCAATGTTTCCGCTAACACCACTACCCTCAATAAGTCTAATATCAGGGTGCGAGCCTGCAACAGCCTTAATGCAGCCCTTGCATACTCCACAAGGTTTATCGTCTGACGTGCAAACAAAGGCTTTTGCAATATGCTTTGCAATAGTTTTTTTACCCAAGCCTTTATCGCCCTCAATTATTATAGTTTGTGAAAACCTAGCAGAGGTAAAAGCCACTTGTAAAGCAGCTTTTACCTCGTCGTTTCCTATAAAACCATTAAAATTCATTATACTTTTTCAAAGCGGTCAACATTAAGTACGAATATAGTTGAGCCACCAACCATAACCTCTACAGGGAAAGAAGAATACATTCCTATATCCATAGTAGAAGAAGACGGAACAATTTGTGTTCTACGGCTTGAATGTTTAGAGATTAACGAGATTACTTCGTCAACTTTCTCATCATCAACACCTGAAATAAATGTTGTATTACCAGCCATTAAAAATCCACCTGTAGTTGCAAGTTTTGTAACTTGAAATCCTCCCTTTGCTAATGAAGACGATACCGCATTGCTGTCGTCATTACTTACAATCGCTAAAACTAATTTCATAAAAATACCCTTCCTTTCAATATACTTAAAATTAATCATCATCTAATAATAATTAAGTGTTTTATTATGTTTTCATTTTAACATTAATTGAAAAAAAAATCAAATGATTTTTAAAAAAATTAATAATTTTGTTTAATTTTACAGAGCAAAGTTATACTAAATACATAAAAACACCATTTACCGACAAGTTAATTGTTGTGCAAATGGTGTTTTATTAATAAACAAACCTATATTAATAATTATCTCTTTAAAGTCTCAGGCTCTGCGTAATCTACACCTTGTGTATCAACAGTTACTTTTATCATAACCATATCTTCGTCAGGTTTATCAGCATAGTTTGTATCAACATTTACTATTTTATGTGCAACGTCCATACCCTCTATTACTTTACCGAAAGCTGCGTATTGACCGTCAAGGTGTGGTGCGTCGTTTACCATAATAAAGAATTGGCAACCAGCACTGTTAGGAGACTGTGACCTAGCCATAGATAAAACACCCTCTGTGTGAACTAAATCGTTTTTAAATCCATTACCAGAAAATTCTCCTTTAATCGAGTAGCCCGGCCCCCCCATGCCTGTACCGGTTGGGTCTCCGCCTTGAATCATAAATCCCGGAATAACTCTGTGAAAAATAGTTCCGTCATATGAGCCTTTTTGGATTAAAGAAACATAGTTATTAACTGTATTTGGTGCAATCTCAGGGTAAAGCTCTGCTTTAATAGTTCCCATAGTGGTTTCAAATGTTACAATTGGATTAGCCATAAATAATTCCTTTCGAAGTTTAAAATATAATTTCAAACTTAATATTAATATTGTCTTAACTATTCTATCATAAAAATATGTTAATATGTTAAAAAAGATAAAATTTTTATATAAAAGGTGGTTTTATAGTGAAAATAATTTCTTGGAACGTAAATGGATTAAGGGCTTGTATTACAAAAGGCTTTTTCGACTTTTTGAAAGACGAAAACCCTGATATTATTTGTTTGCAAGAGACAAAAATGCAGCAAGAACAAGCCGATTTTAAAGTAGAGGGTTACCACGAGTTTTGGTATAGCGCAGTAAAAAAAGGTTATTCAGGTACTGCTATTTTTTCAAAAAACAAGCCTATAGCTGTAACAAATGGAATTGGAATTGAAGAGCACGGTACTGAGGGCAGAGTAATTACTGCCGAGTATGATGATTTTTATTTGGTGTGCGTCTACACCCCAAATGCACAGGCAGAGCTTAAAAGAATTGATTACAGAATGAGTTTTGAAGACGACCTTAGGGCTTACCTTAACGCATTAAAAGAGAAAAAGTCTGTAATAATTTGCGGAGACTTAAATGTTGCACATAAGCCAATTGACCTTAAAAACCCTAAAAGCAATGTAGGCAACCCTGGTTACTCATATGAAGAGCGTGGAAAAATGACAGAGCTTTTAGAGAGTGGCTTTGTAGACAGCTTTAGGCATTTTTACCCTGATAAAGAGTTTGCTTACTCTTGGTGGAGCTACCGTGGACAAGCTAGGGCTAACAACACTGGCTGGCGTATTGACTACTTTGTGGTGTCTGACGATTTTACTGATAAATTAGAAGACAGCTTTATATTGCCAGAGGTTACAGGCAGTGACCATTGCCCTGTTGGAATAATTATTAAGTGAGGTATTAAAATGAATTATAATGAATTAGCAATAAAATATCATAAAGAGTGGAAAGGCAAAATAAGTGTTGAGGCAAAATGCCCTGTTAATACAAGAGAAGATTTGTCAATTGCTTACACACCCGGTGTTGCCGCACCTTGTTTAGAGATTAAAGACGATGTAAATAAAAGCTATGATTTTACAAGCAGAGGAAACCTAGTAGCGGTTATTACAGACGGAACTGCGGTATTAGGCTTAGGAGACATAGGCCCTGAGGCAAGCATGCCTGTTATGGAGGGCAAATGTGTTCTTTTTAAAGCATTTGCAGACGTTGACGCTTTTCCTTTATGTATTGCGAGCAAAGACATTGATGAAATTGTAAGAACAATTGAACTTTTACAAGGTTCATTCGGCGGTGTTAACCTTGAGGATATAGCCGCCCCGAGATGTTTTGAAATAGAAGCAAAGCTAAAAGAGAAACTTGACATACCTGTTTTTCACGATGACCAACACGGAACAGCAGTTGTAGTTTTAGCGGCACTTATAAATGCTCTTAAAATAGTAAAAAAAGATATTGGTGAAATTAAAATAGTACTTAACGGAGCAGGAGCCGCTGGCATTGCTACTTCTAAACTTTTGCTTAAATACGGTGTAAAAAACCTTACTTTAGTAGATAGATGCGGTGCGATTTGCGAGGGTGACGAGGGCTTAACCTTCGCCCAAAAAGACATGTCTAAGCTTACAAATTTAGACAAAATTAAAGGAGGATTATCAGAAGCTATAGTCGGAGCAGATGTGTTTATAGGTGTATCTGCACCTGGTTGCCTAAAAAAAGAAATGGTAAAAACCATGAATAGCGATGCTATTATTTTTGCTTGTGCAAACCCAACCCCTGAGATTTTTCCTGAAGAGGCAAAAGAGGCAGGAGCTAGAATAGTAGGCACAGGCCGCTCAGACTATGCTAATCAAATCAATAATGTTCTCGTTTTCCCTGGGCTTTTTAGAGGAACGCTCGATGTGAGGTCTAAAGTTATTAATGAAGAGATGAAAATAGCCGCAGCTATAGCTATTGCAGACTATATTGATGAAAAAGACTTAAACGAGGAGAATATTATTCCGTCGGTACTCGATAAAAGTGTATCTACCGCTGTAGGCAAAGCTGTTGCAAAAGCGGCTATAGACACAGGTGTTGCAAGAATTTAATAATACTTTTTCTTGTGTGTATTTTTTATTTACTCATTTTGGCAAACACAGCTCTTACCAAATCGTAACAGCACTGCCGCAAAACTTACTGTAAGATAAGAAACTCTACAAAATATTTATGTGTTTTATTTGCAAAAATAAATATGTTGTGGTATTATATATAAGTAATTTTGATATAATTTGATTGAAAAGAGGTAGTATTTATGAAAGCACAAGATAAAACAATGGACAAAATAGTAGCCCTTTGTAAAAACAGGGGTTTTATATATTCTGGCTCTGAGATTTACGGTGGCCTGTCAAACTCTTGGGACTACGGACCTTTAGGAGCGGAGTTTAAAAACAATGTTAAAAAAGCTTGGCTTAAAAAATTTGTACAAGAGTGTCCTTACAATGTAGGCCTTGACTCTGCTATATTAATGAACCCTCAAGTTTGGGTTGCAACAGGCCATGTGGGCAGTTTCTCTGACCCTTTAATGGACTGCAAAGAGTGTAAAACAAGACACAGAGCAGACAAACTTATTGAAGACCACAGTGGCGAAAGTGGCGACGGCATGTCTAATGACGACATGAAAGCTTATATTGACGAGCACAATATTTGTTGCCCTAATTGTGGCAAACAAAACTTTACAGATATTAGACAGTTTAACCTTATGTTTAAAACATTTCAAGGTGTAACAGAAGACGCTAAAAATCAGCTTTATTTAAGACCAGAGACAGCTCAAGGTATATTTGTTAACTTTCCAAATATTCAAAGAACTACAAGAAAAAAACTACCATTTGGTGTAGCACAAGTAGGTAAAGCTTTTAGAAATGAAATTACCCCAGGTAACTTTGTTTTTAGAACACGTGAGTTCGAGCAAATGGAGCTTGAATTTTTCTGTAAACCTGATACAGACTTAGAGTGGTTTTATTATTGGAAAGACTTCTGCAAAAATTGGCTACTTAGCCTTAATATGACCGAAGAGAACTTAAGACTTCGTGACCATTCTGCCGAAGAATTAAGCTTTTACTCAAAAGCTACAACAGACTTTGAGTACTTGTTCCCATTTGGTTGGGGCGAGCTTTGGGGCATTGCTGATAGAACAGATTACGACTTAAAACAACACAGCGAGCATTCTGGAAAAGACTTAACATATTTCGACCAAGAGGAGAACAAACGCTATATCCCTTATGTTGTCGAGCCGTCTCTCGGTGCAGATCGTGCTGCTCTTGCGTTTTTATGCGACGCTTATGATGAGGAGACAGTAGGGGACAACGACGTTAGAACTGTTTTACACCTACACCCATTTTTAGCTCCTTTTAAAGTAGCTATATTGCCTCTTTCTAAAAAACTTTCTGGCAAAGCAGAGGAGATTTACGCTGAGCTTAGCAAAAAGTTTATGGTCGATTTTGACGACACAGGCTCAATAGGTAAACGTTACCGCCGTCAAGACGAAATAGGAACACCACTTTGTGTAACCGTTGACTTTCAAACTGTTGGAGACGACAAAACAGAGGCTGACAACTGTGTAACTGTTAGAGACCGTGACACTATGGAGCAAGTTAGAATTCCTATTGACAGCTTATGTGATTATGTTGCAAGCAAAGTTGAGTTTTAGTATTGATTTATTGTTATAATATTATTTAATTAGAACGTAAATCTTGTTATTAAAGAGAGGAACCTTATGAAAAAGAAAACTGTTATTATCGGTGCAGGGCCTGCAGGTATTTTTACTGCATTAGAGTTAATTAGAAACAACTGTAAAGAAGATATTTTAATAGTTGAAAAGGGAAGGTCAATTAAAGATAGAACTTGCCCAAAACACATAACAAAAAAATGTGTAAACTGCAAACCGTATTGCCATATCACTACAGGTTTTTCAGGCGCAGGTGCTTTTTCAGATGGCAAATTATCTTTAAGTTATGAAGTAGGCGGAGACTTGCCTGACTTAATAGGCTCTGACATAGCTCAAGAATTAATAAATTATGCCGACAAAATTTATCTTGAATTTGGAGCAGACACAAAAATTGAAGGTGTTAGTGCAACCGACGAAGTTAAGGCTATTAGAAAAAGGTCTATTCAAGCAGGCTTAAAATTGGTAGACTGCCCAATAAGACATTTAGGTACTGAAAAAGCTCAAGAAATATACTATGCTATTGAGAAGTATTTGCAAGAAAATTCTGTTGAAATACTCTTTGGTTACTCTTGCGAAAATATAATGCTTGAAGACAATGTATGTAAGGGCGTGTATTTGACAAACGGCTCGTCGAATTTAGAAGTTTTTGCCGATAACATTGTTGTAGCTACTGGAAGAAGAGGGGCAGAATGGTTAGAAAAACTATGTGAAGAGCACGGTGTAGCCCATGCGCCCGGCACTGTAGATATAGGCGTTAGGGTTGAGGTTAGAAACGAAGTAATGGAAAGCGTAAACAACGTTTTATATGAGTCAAAATTAATTGGTTACCCAAAACCATTTAAAGATAAAGTTAGAACATTTTGTCAAAACCCAGGCGGTTTTGTAAGCCAAGAGAACTACGACAATGACCTAGCGGTTGTTAATGGCCATTCGTACAAAGACTTAAAATCAGACAACACTAACCTAGCTATACTATGTTCACACAATTTTACCGAGCCATTTAATCAACCGATTGAATATGCAAAAAAAGTTGGTGAACTTACAAACATGCTGGGTTCGGGTCAGATATTAGTACAAAGATTTGGAGATATTTTAGACGGTAAGCGTACTTGGCAAGACGAGCTGATGCGCTCTAACCTTAAACCTACATTGTATGACGCAATAGGCGGAGACATTACTGCGGCTATGCCTTATAGAGCTATGACAAATATTATTAACTTTATAAATGCTGTAGACCATGTTGTTCCGGGTTTCTCTTCAATAGAAACACTTCTGTATTCACCTGAGTTAAAATTCTACAGTAATAAAGTTAAAATGAGCACCGATTTAACTACTAATATAAAAAATTTTTACTGTTTAGGTGACTCAAGCGGTTGGACCAGAGGACTTATGATGGCCTCTGTAATGGGAGTTATTATGGGAAGAAAATTAGCAAAAGGAACTAACAATTAAATTTAACTATATGGTTAAGACTTAATGCCAAATGTCAATAATGTCATTTAGCATTAAGTCCTTTATTTTACTAACAAATAAGTTAAAGTTAACAGTTAAACTAAATTGTCGAAAAAACTGGAAAATTGTAATATATTGCCTTATTTTTTTCACAAAATCATTGACACATTAATAATAAAAAAGGTATAATTGAAGCGTTATAAGCTAAAAGCTTTTAGCTGAAAAGCTCGTGAACCCAAAAGCAACCGTTACAAGTCTTTTAACCTT
>CAYJEZ010000012.1:3771-7673 GCA_964369215.1 uncultured Eubacteriales bacterium | reverse complement strand
TTTTAGCTGAAAAGCTCGTGAACCCAAAAGCAACCGTTACAAGTCTTTTAACCTTGACGAAAGGTATGATATTAATCCATGAAACTTCACTTTCTCAATTCTAAAATTTTTGTTTCGACAATTGTTATATTGGCAATTGTTTTCATTGGTGCGCTTATTAATTGGGGTAGCTCTACAACAAAAAATTCAATTAGTGACTCTACTCTTAATGAAATTAATCAAATTGCCATGCAATTGGAACTATTAATAGAAGACACTTTAGAAGAGTCGGTATCTGACTTACTTATTTTTTCAAAAGGCATAGAAGAGAATGTGGATAACCCTGAAGACGTTATTGATTATTTAAATTCGCAGGCTCAAGTTCAGTCTTGTGATAAATTATTCTATATCGACCTTGATGGAAAAGGTATGTCTTTAACACATGAATTTCGTGATTTTTCAACTCATACTGCTTTTTTATACGCTCTTGAGAGAGATTTTTATATTACCGAGCCTCAAGTTTCACTTAGTGATGAACAGATTACTTTTAATGTATCTGTTCCTGTTTTAAAAAATGGCGAAGTTATAGCTGTTTTATTCAACGAGGCTTCGTTAAACAATTTTTTTGATATATTGAATATAAGCACAACTGGCTCAGGAGATATGTATTTTATTGATAGCGATTTTAATCTTATTTTCTCAACAAATGAAAGCTATGCTACTTCTACTATTTTTCCTGAAAGCGATAGAAACCAAATGGGTGAAGAAAACCTAAATAAAGCTTACAGTGATTTAACTGAAGGAACGAGTGGAGGTTTTCACTATAATTACTTTGACGTTGCTAAGGTTATGGTTTATCATCCTATTGAAATGACCGACTGGGCCTTAGCTATGAACGTTGCTGTAGAGTCGTTTAGCAACGATCTAACAAAATCTGTAAATTCATTCATTTTAATAGGAAGCATAGTTTACTGGACTGTTATTGCACTTGTTATTTACCTTGCTGTATCTCAGTATCGCTCTAACAATACACTTGAGCAAGTAGCGTATTACGACACCTTGACCGGACTTCCTAATATTGAAAAATTCAAGTCAATAGTTAAAGATAAGATAAAAAAATACCCTAATGCTAAGTTTACTATGCAAAAAATGGACATAGTTAAATTTAGTGTAATAAACGAAATATACGGAATGGATATAGGCGATAAACTTTTATTAAAAATTTCAGACATTATGAGCGATATTTCAAAAAATATAGAACCTACCTTTGCTTGTGCCAAAGTTGGTATAGATGAATTTATTATGATTAGTGCCAACGGGTATTTAGACCAAGACGATACCGCAAGGGACAATGATGAAATTAAGCTAAAAACTCTTATGCCTGAACTTGATGGATATGATTTAAATTTTAGATATGGACGTTATTTTATTGAGCAAGGCGAAACAGATATTATGGACATGATAAGTAAAACTACCATTGCTCATAATATTGCAAAACTTAATATTCATCAAAAAGCTTGGGATTATAACGACGAATACAAACAAGAACTTATTAGAAATACTAATATTAATAACAAGCGCAAAGCTGCAATTGAAAATGAAGAATTTAAAGTTTATCTGCAACCAAAATTCAGTGCTAGTGACGGAATTCTTGTAGGAGCAGAGGCACTGGTTCGATGGGTAGAAGACGATGGCAAAGTGATATTTCCGAACGATTTTATACCTCTGTTCGAAAAAAATGGATTTATAGTAGAACTAGATCAATATATGCTTGAAAGCGTTTGTAAAACTATAAAGCATTGGATGGATATAGGGCTAGGACCGCTAGCTATTTCTGTCAACTGCTCAAGACTGAATTTAGATAATCCATTTTTTGTAAGCAATATAGTCGAAATTGTAGACAAATACGATATTCCTCATCGTTGTATAGAAATTGAGCTTACAGAATCTATTATGATAGAAAGTGAGGCAACAATTGAGAAACTTTTTATCGACTTACATAAACATGGCTTTAAAATATCTATAGATGATTTTGGCGCAGGCTACTCTTCACTTGGTATTTTAAACAACTTACATGTAGATACTCTTAAAATGGATAGAACCTTTTTTATTGGTGGCAAAAACGCACGCAGAGACGACATACTAATTAACAGTATTATTAAAATGTCACATAACTTAGGAATGTTTGTTGTAGCAGAAGGAATAGAAACACATGAACAAGTAGAAATGTTAAAAAGCATGAACTGTGACGCTATTCAAGGGTATGTGTATGCAAAGCCTATGCCTGTATCTGAATTTGAGGAAAAGTACCATGATTTATTTGTCGATTATTCGTCTGATAATAGTTCTTATACTCCTCTCATAAAAAGTATTAATGATGCAAGATATGCATACTCGTTTGTTCCTTGTGGTATATTAATAATCGATATAGACGAGCATCTTACATTACTTGAGGCAAACAAAGGATACTTTGATATAATAGGATACACCAGAGAAGAACTTCGTGATATATACAATAATAGAGGATGCAATCTTCTTCACCCAGACGATTTAGAGGAACTTAACGAATATTTAACAAATATGCTTAAGACCTCACCTAACGATCATCTAAGTTTTGTGGCAAGAACCTTAACGAAAAAACAAGGCTATATAACAATTCAAATGAGTGGAAAATACTCGTTAAATGAACATGGTGAACACCGTCTTTATATCTCTATTTCTGATATTTCTTCGTACGCACAAGTAAATGATGAATTGCAACAAGAAAAAGATTTTGTGTCTCGCATTTCTTCTCTTACAAATAATGTATTTTTTGATTACCATAAAGACAGCGGAACTATTCGTTTCTCTAAGAACTTTGCTGATAGATTTAATATTCCAGAAATAATAGAGAACTTCTTGCAGTCTGACATCAGAAGAGAAATGTTTCCAAATTATAAAGAGCTATTAGATGCACCTTCTTCTCTTCCAAAGTCTGACGGAGAGTTCTGTATTGTATCTCCTAACGGAGACCCAGTTTGGTATATTTACAGCTATAAGTTTATTTGCGACGAAAAAGATGGTAAATGTAGAGTAGTAGGAAAAATGTCTGAAGCATTAGGACATAAACTTGAGCTCGATATATTAAAGGTAAAGTCAGAAACTAACACAATGACAAGCGTTTATAATCAACAAGCCACTGAAAGATATATTAGAAATTACCTAAGGCTTGCTACGTCTTGCAATGATACAGGAGCTTTTTATGTAATACGTATAAATAATATTCAACATATTAGCAATACTTTTGGCTCGGACTATGCAGATTTATGTTTGAAAGATGTTGGTAGCATTTTAAGAAACACTTTCAGAAATTCTGACATAATTGGTAGATCAGATTCTAACAAATTCTTTGTATTTATTAACAATTATAAAGCTATTGAGTTTGTAGAAAAACGAGCTAACGAGTTGTGCGAAGCATTAAGCAATAACTATGAAAAAGAAGAGCAATTTATAAAAATTTCAACCAACCTAGGTATTTCGCTTTACCCTGAACATGGCAATGACTTTGAAAGCGTATATCAAAAGGCTTGTAAGGCTCTTGATATTGCTACTGAAAAAGGCGAAAATACGTATGCAATTTACAAATAATTAACTATCTACCTCTATTTTAAACAAAAAGACAGTACAGCGGAATTTACATATTTTATAAAACTATAGGGTGACCATATTGCAATTAAAACTCGCATTTAGGTCGCCCTACATTATTTTGTCCACTTGTCGATTTCAACTATAATTGGTACAGTACACTTTTTTATTATATAGTCATTCAACTTGAAAAACTAACAAAAATCAAGCAATTTCACAATAACTTTAAAATTTAACTAATTTATATTGAAACTATAATATTCTTTTGCTATAATAAGTCTATATTAATTTATATTATA
>CAYJEZ010000012.1:0-3671 GCA_964369215.1 uncultured Eubacteriales bacterium | reverse complement strand
TACACTCTAATTCTACTAAATGGCAAATTCCTGGTATAGACTCCCCTTGCTGAGAAGAGGTCGGAGACATTAGTGCACCAGTAGCGCAAAATAATATTTTTTTATACTCTTTTCTCTCAAGTTTTTTGAGTATATGAGAGCACAGTACTCCTGCACTACAACCACAGCCTGAAGCACCTGAATGAGCGTCTTGTCTGTCTATATCAAACAGCATAACTCCACAATCTTGATGATATGGCTTTAAATTAATTCCATTTTTTAGCATTAAATCTATTAATATATCTGTGCCCACATTCCCTAAATCTCCTGTATATATACAGTCATAATCATGCGGCCTCATTCCTGTGTCTTTTAAAAAACAGTATATAGTGTCTGCTGCTGAGGGTGCCATTGCTGCACCCATATTAGAGGTGTCACTTACGCCTAAATCTACTATTTTGCCTGGGCATACACGGGTAATTTTCACCTTTCCTCCAAAGCCTACCACTGCACAACCTGCAGCAGTTGCAGTCCATTGTGCGGTTGGGGTGCGCTGCCCACCATATTCTAATGGCAACCTAAATTGCCTCTCTGCTGTACAAAAATGAGAAGAGGTAACTGCCACTGCTTTGTTAGCCGCTCCACAATCTACCATTATGCTTGCCATGATTAATGTCTGAGCCATTGTCGAGCATGCACCGTACTGCCCTAAAAAAGGAGTTGCTAGTGAGCGTATACCAAAGGTTGATGAAATGCACTGGTTAAGTAAATCTCCTGCAAAAATCATGTCAATATCATCTGCAACTAACTCTTTTTTTGATAAAGCAATGTTTATAGCTTGCACTTGCAGTTCAGACTCAGCCTTCTCCCAACTATCTTTACCTAAATGAGAGTCACTTATTGTTTGGTCGAACTCGTGGCCTAAAGGGCCGTTTGCCTCTTTTTGCCCTGCAATTGACGCATACGAGACGATTGAAGGAGAATTTTCGGTAGCTATCGTGTATTTTCCTATTCTTTTCATGTAGTTTACTGCCCTTTCTTATAGTTAGCCAATAAATAAATTGACAAAGAAATATATCACTCCATATAAAACAGACGCAGACACTGAAAAAATCAGCACTGGCCCTGCAATAACAAAAAGCTTTACGCCAAGCCCTGTTATCATTCCTTCACTTTTAAACTCCATAGCAGGTGCAACCATAGAATTTGCAAACCCGGTTATTGGTACAAGTGTGCCTGCACCTGCTACTTTTGCTATATTATCGTAATAACCCAAGGAGGTTATAACTGCAGAACAAAAAATTAAGCTAACCGAAACTAGTGTTTTTGATAAATCTTCGGTTATGTTTAGTATCAAAAACAGTTCGAGAAATAGTTGTCCCAAAGTACAGATTGCTCCGCCAAATATAAAAGCAAAAAAACAATTTTTAAGCAAAGGCGAATTAGGTGACGCCTTTTTAACTATATTTTTATATTCTTCTTTATTGTAAGTTTTCAATAATACCACACCTTTCTTTTTATAGTTTGCTTATAATTTGTATTATTATTACTTTTGGAAATTAATGGGACAATATTTTCTACTCATACACTTAATAAACAAGTGCATTATCTCAATTCTCTTTTCGAGATAAAGTTTTTTGCGTATTTTCTTTTTAAATTTTGCACTTGAATATATATTCATTAATAATGAGGTGACTAAATGAACACAAAATTAAAAATGGCGATTGTAGGCGCAGGAACTTGGGGTGAAAACCACGCAAAAATCTATAACTCTCATCCCTTTGCTCAAGTGGTTGCAGTATGTGACCAAAATGAAGACAAGGCAAAAGCAGTGGCTAGCAGACAGGGAATACCTCAAGTTTATAAAGACTATAAACTTATGCTAAACGAGGTAGACTGCGATGCAGTGGCTATAGTTACCCCAGACTTTGCCCACAAAGATATTGCAGTTTTCGCTGCTAATGCTGGCAAGCATATTCTTTGTGAAAAGCCTTTAGCTACAAAAAAAGAAGATGTTTTTGAAATGCTTGAGGCATTTGAGAAAAACGGAACAAGGGCAATGGTAGACCTTCACAACAGGTGGAACCCGCCATTTAACACAGCGTATCAATCTATAAAAAGCGGAGAGCTCGGCGAGGTTTACAGCGGATATTTTAGATTAAATGATATTAAGTGGGTAGCAACAGATTTACTACCTTGGGCGGCGCAGTCCTCTATTTTATGGTTTTTAGGAACACATAGCCTTGATACTTTGCGTTGGCTTTTTGATGACGAGGTAAAAAGAGTGTACTCTGTTAGCCGAAGTGGAGTTCTAAAAGAGTTGGGTATTGACACAGTGGACGAGTACCTAACAACCATAGAGTTCTCTCGCGGTGGAATTGCACAAATGGAGAACGGCTGGATTACGCCAAATGCAAACATGGGTGTAAATGATATGAAGTGCAATATTTTAGGCACAAAAGGCATGATTTCCATCGACACAAGCCACCACACTATGATTCAGAAATTTACTGAAGATAAAGCAAGAGTACCCGATGTTTTGGTGCAAAACTCAGTTTTTGGTGCGCCTAAAGGCTTTGCTTTTGAGAGCATTCGAGCATTCGTAGACTGTATTATTTCAGGAGAGGATTTTCCTGTTAGCATTAAAGATGCGGCAAATACTTCTCTTGCAATTTTGGGCATTATGGAGTCGGCAAAAACCAGAATGCCTGTAGAGATAAATTATTTAAAATAAACTTGAAACTACTTACAATCTAAAGCAAAAACCACATTAGTCAGAGCTTTTGCTTTTTATGTAAAATAGAATAAAGGTAGTGACACATGTGTGGTGTGTCACTACAAATTTTTTAGGAGGCAATAAGTGATTAAATTAAAACAAAGAATTAGAGAATTAATAGATGAAGGCTTAGCCATAGCTTTTTCAGGAGGAGTAGACAGTAGTATTCTCCTTAAAATTGCTTGTGACGAGGCTAAAGCTATGCACAAAAAAGTGCATGCAATTACATTTGAGACAAAACTTCATCCGTCCTGTGACCTTGAAAATGCAGAAAAAATAGCAACAGAGGTGGGTGCTGTTCACCATATAATTAGAGTGAATGAGCTCGATAATATTGACATAAAATTTAACCCTGTTGATAGGTGTTATAAATGTAAGCATTACCTCTTTTCATCTCTGATTGAATTTGCTAAAAAGCTTGAACTTAAAAATATTATAGACGGAACAAACTTTGATGATTTGAGCCAATACAGGCCAGGAATTAAGGCACTTGCAGAGCTAGGAATAATTAGCCCTTTAGCAGAGCTTAAAATAAGCAAAGCTGAAGTGAGAAAAATTGCAAGTGAGTTAGGCTTAACGGTATCAAACAGACCGTCTGCACCATGTCTTGCAACAAGGTTGCCTTACAATACAGAAATTGATTTTGCACTGCTAGAAAATATAGATAAAGGCGAAGACTATTTGAAATCATTAGGATTTTTAGTTAATAGAATTAGAGTTCATAAAGATATTGCAAGGATTGAGATAGAAAAGATGCAGTTTTCTTTATTTATAGAGAAATCAGAGCTTATTACCGCTGAACTTAAAAAGCTAGGTTTTACCTATATTACGCTTGACCTCGAAGGTTTTAGGAGCGGAAGTATGGACATTAACTTAACCCAAAAATAAATGAATCTTACTATGACGCAAACATAAA
>CAYJEZ010000011.1:0-34750 GCA_964369215.1 uncultured Eubacteriales bacterium | reverse complement strand
GCATGTGCTTAGAACAATATATTGATTATATTGGCATGTAAATAATAATAAAATTATACTTGACTTTGTGTAGATTGTGTGGTACAATTTTTTTTGCTAAACTAAAACTAATTTACAATTAACAGAGTTAGTGGTTATTAGTATAATAAGTTGATATAACCGAAAGAGGTGACATAGAAATGAAAGAGAATATACATCCTGATTATAATGCAACAACAGTTAAATGTGCTTGTGGTAACGTTATAGAGACTGCATCGACAAAAAAAGATATACACGTAGAGATTTGCTCTAAATGCCATCCTTTCTTTACAGGTAAACAAAAACTGATTGATACTAGCGGACGTGTTGATATGTTCAAAAAACGCTATGGTATTGGCAAATAATTAATTACATGTTATATAATAAACAATTATAGGCGGTGCGTTTTGTACCGCCTGTTTTGTTATTTTTATTATATAGTTATAAGTTTATCATTTTAAAGATTGAAATTTGTTTATTCACAACACATAAAACTAAGGAATGGAACAAAGCTTTTTAAAGTATAAAACGAAAGAAAGCACTCGAAATAAATCAAAGCTAAGCTGAAAGGCAGGTAAAAATGGAATATATTACTGTAAAAGATTTTGGAACAGATAGCTTTATAGAGAAAAAATCTGAGTTTATTGGGTACTGTAAACCTGTTAAAACAGAAGAAGAGGCGAAATTATTTATAAATGAGATTAAAGTAAAAAACAAAGACGCCTCGCATAATGTTTGGGCTTACTCGTTAAGAGAAGGAAACATTATGAGATATAACGACGACGGTGAGCCACAAGGAACTGCAGGCATACCTGTGCTTGAAGTTTTAAAGAAAAGCGAAACTATAGATGCGGTAATGGTGGTTACAAGGTATTACGGTGGAATAATGCTAGGTGCGGGTGGATTGATTAGGGCGTATTCGCACGGTGCATCAATAGCATTAAAAGCAGCAGTACCTGTTGTTATGAAAAACTGCATTATGGCAAGCTTTAAGTGTGACTACAATTATTACAACAAATTATCCGATTATTTTTACAAGTATAATGTTGTATTAATTGATACTATTTTTGAAGACAGTGTAACTGTTGAGTTTTATCTTCTACCTGAATATAAAGAAGATTTGACAGCGGATTTTGCCGATTTAACAAATGGAAAAGGTGTTTTTGTTGAATTAGGAAAAAAATTTTTAGGTTTTGAAAAAAAATAAAAGAGTTTTTGACGTTTTATGTGTATATATTAATTAAGGAGTATTTGTTCGAAAGTTACTTATATATTGTTAGTTTTGATTTACTTGAACTAAACAAGTGAGGGGAGGGAGAGTTTTATGCAAGACAAAGAATTTTTAAGTATTAAACAATTTATGTTACATAAAGAGAGAGAAACCTTGGCAGAATATGCAAGTTTATCTGAAAAGAGCAAAGGAAGGCAAAGGACAGAAGAACCTTGCTCTTTAAGAACAGACTACCAAAGAGACAGAGATAGAATTTTTCATTGTAAGTCTTTTAGACGCTTAATGCACAAAACTCAGGTTTTTTTATCACCTGAGGGAGACCACTACAGAACCAGACTGACACACACCTTAGAGGTATCACAAATAGCGCGTACCATAGCTAACGGTATGAGACTTAACGAAGACCTTACTGAGGCAATAGCATTAGGCCATGACCTCGGTCACACTCCTTTTGGGCATGCAGGTGAAAGGGCTTTAAACAATATTGTAGAGGGTGGTTTTAAACATTATGTACAGAGTGTTAGGGTTGCCCAAGTATTAGAGAAAAATGGAAAAGGTCTTAATTTAACTTATGAAGTACTTGACGGAATATTAAACCACACAACCGGACAAGAGGCATTTACGCCTGAGGGTAGGGTAGTTAAATATGCCGACAGAATAGCCTATATAAACCACGATATTGATGACGCAGTTGTTGCACATATTATTAAAGAAAAAGATATTCCAACTAAAATTAGACAAGTTTTGGGAGAAAGCAAAACACAAAGAATTACGACTTGTGTTTTTTCACTTATAAAAAATAGTGAGAAAGGGCAACTGAAAATGGACGAAGAAGTAGAAGAAAACTTTAACAAACTGCACTCTTTTATGTTTGAGAATGTATATTTAAATCCACTTGCAAAAAGCGAAGAGAAAAAAGTTCCTCAAGTTATTGAGAGCTTATACAATTATTATAAAAACCCCGATAAATTACCTGAAGAGCTAAAAGTTTCTGCTGAGATGTATGGACCTAATGCAACTGCAGCCGACCTTGTAGCATGTATGACAGATAGACAAGCTATATATTGTTATGAAAAGCTTTTTATACCTAAATCTTGGCATATAGGTATGTAGTAGTGGCGAATTTATTTCGCATAGGTACAGTGAAGAAGTTTAATATGCTTTGCGTAAGCAAATTTAGGTTCTTAACCTAAAAATATTAAACTTTAAAGGCGAATTTACTTCGCTATAAGGATGGTGTTAAAAATAGCAATTCCTGATTATTTTATACAAGAATTAAAATCTAGAATAGATATACAAGATGTGATATCATCTTACGTTAATTTAAAAAGAAGTGGAAAAAATCTGGTGGGATTGTGCCCATTTCACAATGAAAAAACACCGTCGTTTAGCGTATCAGCGGAGAATGGGTACTTTCATTGCTTTGGTTGCTCGGCAGGCGGAGACGCAATTACTTTTATAAGAAGAATAGAGAACCTAGATTATGTAGAGGCTCTTAAGTTTTTAGCAGAGAGAGTAGGACTTGAAATGCCTACAGACGGCGTTGATGACTCGATGATAAAACTTAGGCGTACAATTTTAGAGATAAACCGTGAAACAGCGAGGTTTTACCATACTGTGCTGATGTCTGATAAAGGAAAAGAGGGACTTGAGTACTTGCAAAAAAGAGGCCTTAGCCATAAAACTATAAAAACATTTGGCTTAGGATTTGCTCCTTTTGGCAAATACGACCTAGTAAACCATTTAAAAAACAAGGGCTTTGACTACAAAGACATGCACAGTGCAAATGTTGCTAATATGTATAAAGATAGCAATAATGCATCAGATAGATTTTATGGCAGGGTGATGTTTCCTATTATTGACTTAAGAGGGAATGTAATAGCTTTTGGCGGCAGAGCTTTAGGAGATGCAATGCCAAAATATATTAACACTTCTGAGACCCCTGTTTATCATAAAAGTTCAGGTCTTTTTGCCATGAATTTTGCAAAAAAACATGCAGATAAATTAATTTTGGCTGAGGGATATATGGACGTAATAGCTCTTCATAGTATAGGCTTTTGCGGAGCGGTTGCCTCTTTAGGAACAGCACTTACTATTGAACAGAGTAAAATAATTGCAAAGTATGCAAAAGAGGTTGTAATATGTTACGATGTCGACTCTGCTGGGCAAAAGGCTACTATGAGGGCAATACCAATACTGAGGCAAGCTGGGCTTAATGTTAGAGTACTAAAAGTTCCGGGTGGAAAAGACCCAGATGAATTTATTAGAAGTGCAGGCAAAGATGCAAATATAAAATTTAAGGCTGTGCTTGAGAGTTGCCCTAATGACATTGAATATAGACTACAAAAACTAAAAGAAAATATAGATGTTAATACCCCTGAGGGAAAGGTAGAGTACTTGGTAGCTACTGGAGATATTCTAGCAAGCCTTGACAATTACATAGAGAGAGATGTATACGCTGGTAGGCTATCAGAAGAGCTTAAAGTAGACAAAAATGCTATACTTAATCAGGCGAAGAAAAAATATACTGAAGATAACAAAAAAACTTTTTCAGAGAATAGAAGAAAAGAAATAAAAGAGTTATCAGGCGCAGGAGATAAGGTAAGCCCCGAGAAAGCAAGAAATTTAAGAATAGCAAATGCTGAAGAGGCGCTAATTGCTTACATGTTTTCAGAGCCGAATGGCATAAGTTACTGTAAAAATAGAATTTTACCTGAAAATTTCACAGTATCGTTTACTCGTAGAGTATACCAAGCAGTTTTGGGTAAAGATATAGGCAGTAACAATATTACTATAAGCGATGTTTCAGGGGAATTTAGCAATGACGAAATATCTGCATTAACACGAATTTTGGTTAAGTATTCATCACTGGTAAATACACAAGCAGATGCCGACAGATATGTAGATATTATATTACAAGACGGCGCATTTTCAGGAGCTGACAACATAAAAAACAAAAACACAGAAGAACTTTTAGATTATTTTGAAATTCTAAAAAATAAGAAACTTAAAAAGTAGACAAAGACAGGAGTATGCACGATGACAAAGATAGGACCTGCACAAGATAAGAAGACGGTTATTAGAGAATTAATTGAGCTTGGTAAAACCAAAAATCAACTTACAACAAAAGAGATACTAGACGCCTTAGGAGAACTAGACTTTGACCCTGAGCATCTTGAAAGATTTTATGATACTTTAGAGACTCAAGGCATAGAGATTATTGAGGACTTTAGCGATATCATTATTAGCGATGTAGAAATTTCGAAAGTTGTAGGGGAGACCGAAGAGCTAGACGCAGGAATAGGTGCCGACGGCATGGCAATTGACGACCCAGTTAAGGTTTATTTAAAGGAAATAGGGCGTGTGCCACTGCTTTCTCCTGAAGAAGAAATTGAGCTTGCAATTGCTATTACTGATGGAAAAAGCTACGCTAAGAAAAGGTTGTCTGAGGCGAACCTGAGGTTGGTTGTAAGTATTGCAAAAAGATACCTAGGTAGAGGAATGCAGTTTTTAGACTTAATTCAAGAAGGGAATTTAGGGCTTATAAAAGCTGTTGAAAAATTTGACTATACAAAAGGTTTTAAATTTTCAACCTATGCAACATGGTGGATTAGGCAAGCTATTACAAGGGCAATAGCAGATCAAGCCAGAACAATAAGAATTCCTGTGCATATGGTAGAAACAATCAACAAAATAAAAAAAATATCAAGCCAATTACTACATTTGAATGGACAAGAACCGTCGGCAGAAGATATAGCAGATATTATTGATATGCCTACTGATAAAGTTCGTGAGATAATGCGTGTAGCTCAAGAGCCAATTTCTCTTGAAACACCAATAGGAGAAGAAGAGGATAGCCACTTAGGTGACTTTATTCCTGATGATGACGCACCTGCTCCTGCCGATGTTGCTTCACATACTTTATTAAGAGAAACCTTAGGTTCTGTTCTTAATTCTTTAACAGAGAGAGAAGGAAAAGTTTTAAAACTAAGGTTTGGTTTAGAGGACGGACGCTCTAGAACACTAGAAGAGGTGGGAAAAGAGTTCAATGTTACAAGAGAGAGAATTAGGCAGATTGAGGCTAAGGCATTAAGAAAACTGCGTCACCCTAGCCGCAGTAAAAAGCTTAAAGATTTTCTTGATTAATTATAGGTAAAAGAATAATTCAGTAAAAGCTAATAATGGAGTGTTATAGTCAAGGTTTTAGCAATGAAAATTTGTTATAATATTCTGAAGTCAAAAGTAGAATTGGTAGCTAGTACTCATACAGAAAGAGTGATTTCATATGTATATGACATTAGAGGCAAACTATGCGGTTAGAATAATAGAGTTATTGGCTAGAGAAAACTCTAAGCTAGACGCTAAAACAATTGCACTTAATAGTGAGGTTCCATTAAGGTTTGCACTTAAAATACTTAGTAAGTTGGTAGCCGATGATATTGTATGCTCTTTTAAAGGAGCAAAAGGAGGATATAAGCTAAGCAAAGATCCTAAAGATATTACACTTAGGGCTGTAATAGAATCTGTAGAGGGGCAATTTATGATAAGCCGTTGTCAAAATAATGAATACGGATGCAAAAAAGTGGATTGTAAGTTACATGATATTTATGCTAAAATAACAAAAGATGTTAGAGATAAGCTAGAATCATACACTTTTGAAGATATATGTAATTCTACACATTGTAAGTAGAAGTATTTTGATAGGTTTATATAAATAAAGGAAGTCTTGTACTAGAATGTAATACTGGTACTAATTTATTTAATTAAAAGCGGTTTTAAGTAGTTTAGTTATTAGTATACATTAAAGTATACCAAAATATTGAAAATATATTTTGAGCAATTTATGGTTGATATGTATAAAGATAATTTTTATACATAAGGTTTTGAGGTGAAAGGTAAAAAACTTTATCAACTATTAAAGGGGAAATAAGTATGAAGAGTTTTCGTACAAATTAGAAAGGTAGGACATAATTATGGCAAACAAACTATGGTACACAAAACCCGCAAATTGTTTTGAAGAAGCTTTACCCGTAGGTAATGGCAGTATAGGGGCTATGATCTATGGAAAAACCAAAAGCGAGAAGATTTCTTTAAACCACGACTGTCTTTGGTCTGGATATCCAAAAGACAAAAATAATCCAAATGCTAGAGAGAGCGTAAAAAAAGCAAGAACTTTACTTGATAAAGGTGAGTATTTTGCGGCTCAAGAAGAGCTTTTTGAAAATGCACTTTCTACATGGTCAGATGCTTACATGCCGGCAGGAAACTTAAATATTGAGTTTGAGAATGGTGAAAGATTTGCAAGCGACTATTCAAGAAGTTTAGATTTATCTACTGCAATAGCACAAACCTATTATAATATTGACGGAAACGAGATAGAGGCAGAGTATTTTTGTTCTTTTCCAGATAAAATTCTTGCAGGTAAAATAAGTTCAGGCATGGGGGTAAGTTGTACTTTCAGCCTAGACACACCACACCCTTGCTCAGTGATGTCGTATGAAGATAGTTCAGAGATTTTTCTAAAAGCTCAAATGCCTTCACATTGCGACCCAAACTATGCACAAGGTGAAAACCCATTAGTGTATGATATTGGCGGGAATAATAGGGCAATATCTTACGGAATAGTTTTAAAAATAGTAACAGACGCACGAGTAGAAGTTGTCGGAAGGTCGCTTAAAGTAAGCAATGCTGAAGATATTAAAATATACATAAAAATAGTTACAAACTTTGAGGATTACAGAACCTTACCTTATAAATCAATAGATAAAATTAGAGAGCATGACTTGTTTATTTCTGACCAACTAGATTACGACAAAATTAAAGAAGCACATGTAAAAGATTATCAAAGTTTATTTGGTAGATGTGAAGTAAATTTAGGAGACTCTGCTTTTGAGACCTTACCTACTGATGATAGATTAAAAAGACAAACTTTCTCTCATGATGATAACGCTTTGGCAGTTCTTGTTTTTGATTATGGCAGATATTTGATGATAGCTAGCTCAAGAGTGGGCTCGAAACCTACTAACCTACAAGGCATTTGGAATGAGTCTTTAACTCCTCCTTGGAGCTCTAATTACACAACAAATATTAATGCACAAATGAATTATTGGCCAGTTGAGCTTATTGGACTACCTGAATGTCATATGCCACTTATGGAGTTTACAAAAGACCTTGCCGAAAAAGGTGCAAAAACTGCGTATGAACATTATGATTGTCGCGGTTTTTGCGTTCATCATAATTCAGATATATGGGCGCACTGTACTCCTGTTGGGGCATTAGCTAAAAATAGTGGCAGTGTAAGGTATGCGTTTTGGCCTATGGCTGCTGGTTGGTATGCACTTCATATTTGGGAGCACTACCTATTTACTCAAGATGAAAACTTCTTAAAAGAATATTATCCTGTAATTAGAGATGCTGCTTTATTCTTTGCAGACTGGATAGACTCTGACGAGTATGGAAACCTTACGATTTATCCATCTACTTCACCAGAGAATGCTTTTGTTATTAATGGTAAAGAAGTTACTGTAGCTAAAAATAGCGCAATGGATATAGGCATTGTAAGGACCTCGCTATATGTTTGTGTAAAAGCTCAAAAAGTGCTTGGAATAGATGAAGACAGAGAGTTTTTAAAAGAAATTATTGAGAGAATGCCTAAGTACAAAATGGGTGAAGACGGAAGAATGCTTGAGTGGGACAATGAGTATGAAGAGTCTGATAAATTACATAGGCATATTTCTTTATTATTCGACTTATATCCTTCAAATGGCATTAAGTATACTTATACTAATTTAAGAAAAGCGTGTGAGGCAACACTTAATTCAAGAGGTGAGAGCTCTACTGGTTGGGGCTTAGCTTGGAGAATTAATGCTTGGGCAAGGCTAAGAAATGGCGAGAAAGCGTTAGATTTTGTTAACCAACTACTTCGCTACGTAGACAATAACACAGACTACAGTTACCACAGTGGTGGTGGGCTATACGCTAACTTGTTTGATGCACATCCACCATTCCAAATAGATGGCAATTTTGGTTACACAGCAGGTATTTGTGAGATGCTTTTACAGTCTCATGATAAAGTAGTGGATATTTTACCGGCGTTACCTAAGAAATGGGGCAAAGGATATTTTAAAGGCTTAAGAGCAAGAGGCGCAGTAAGCGTTGATTGCGAGTGGGAGAATGGCAAAGCTGTAAAAATTGTGATTAATTTCTTAAAAACTGGTTCATGCACAGTAGTTTACGGCAGTGAAAATATTAAAGTTAAAGGTGTTGAGGGTGAGAGCATTATCCTTAATGCAGGACTAGAAGCTATATAAAAAAAGCACAGTACGAGATTTTCTCGTACTGTGTTTTTTTGTTCTATGCTAATTGATGACTTTTTATAGTAAAACCAATTCAAAAATCATCAAATAAATGCTTGCAAAAGCTGTTAGTCAAACCGTTGCTTGATTATATATATTGAATTTTGTGAGCAGAGAATAGTTGTGATTTTGTAGGAGTTTGACTATATGATGTAAGCTTAATCAAAAAACATAGCAGAAATTAATTGAATAGTTTTTTATGCTGTTTTTGATAAAATAAAAAGTTTTGAATTATATGGTTATTACTTTAGATAGAATTAATCTTTAATTAAGTTTTGATAAAATTCATTTTGAGACTCAACAGCATAACTATCATAATTGCTAGACAAGAATAAACTTAATGCATTTTCTGTTAGATTCTTCCAACTGTCTACTTCATTATTTACCAATATAGGGTAAAAATAAACTTGGTTGTCAAGGGCTGATGTTAAGTCTGTAGGTGCATCTCCTATCATTAACACATTTTTTTCACTATAACCTTTCATTAACAGCTCTTTGATGCAGTGTTTTTTGCTACCATCATTTTGGCTCATAATCACATCAACAAAGTCAATTAATTTCTCGTCTTTCCATTCGGTTAACAGTGCCTCGTAATTTGCAGATGACACTATAGCGATGTCACAAAAACTTTTAGCAAAAACTAAAAAGTCATAAACACCTGAGTAAGCTTTTTTCTTTTCTTTTGGCAGTTTCTCAATACTTTCATTAACAGTTAAAGACCACGTTAGGCTTTTTTTCAGTATTGAGCTATCAGTAGTGAGGTCTATTTCTTTTTTTAGTGATGAATTGCTTAACTCAGTAGTGTTTAAAACCCAACTTTCAAGGGCGCTAATATCATCAACTTTATTTATATTTTTATCGACATAGTCAAGTAGAATAAAAAGAGTTTTAAAGCGGTTAACTCCTCTAGTTAAAGAGAATAAATTTATTTCAGCCCATTTTTTTATAATCAAATCAGACTGTTCTTCAAGTGAGAATTCTTTTATTAAGCATGGCGCAAAGCACTCGTAGTGCTTCACGTTCATGCTGTCAATAGCAGAGCCGTCAGAGTCAATACATACAATAAAATCATGTTTTTTTTCAAAATCATTTATTTTTTTAATCAATTAAATCTACAATCCTTTCAGTAAAGTCAGTGTGTTAAAGTATTAGTTATTACTTAAAAAAGCCTCACAGCCACGTAAAACTTCATCATATGTAATATCAAAATTGCCTGTGTACCAAGGGTCGGCAATGTCTGTGTGCTCTCCTGTAAAATCGAGTAATAAACAAACCTTGCTATCAATATCTTTTCCGATAATATGAGCCAAATTTCTTATATTTGCCTTATCCATACAAATTAAAAAATCAAAACTATCATAGTCATGTTTTACTACTTGCCTTGCTTCTCTTTTTGTAAAGCTTATTCCTTTTTCGCTTAGCTTTTTCTTCGTCCCTCTGTGAGTATCAAACCCTATTGCGTCTCGGCTTGTTCCGGCAGAATAAACTTCAAACTCACTTTCTCTACCATATTTTTTTAGTAAGTCTTTCAAAACAAACTCTGCCATAGTACTGCGACATATATTACCGTGGCAAATCATTAGCACTTTTTTCATTTACACTTTTCCCTTCATCGACATAAAACTAATATTATATGACTATATAAACTTAAAGCTCTTAATTTATAGCATCTAATACTGTTCAGTCTCTCCACAAATAAACTTTTAAATCAACTGTATTTTCGTCAGATACCTCTACACCCTCGCTCTGTAGAAGTGACTTTTGCAAATCTGCTCCACCTAAACCAAAAGACTTTGAAAGCTTTCCGTTAGAATAAATAACCCTATGGCAAGGAACACTTTTATCCTTATTGCCTGCCATTGCATAGCCTACTACTCTGCTAATTTTTGGGTTTCCAACTCTTTGAGCAATTTGCCCGTAGCTAGACACTTTACCGTAAGGAATACTTTTGACAATTTCATATATTCTTTTGTATAAATCACTCATAGCAAGCTCCGTTTAAGTATAATATTTTTCGGTTAAACTTTCCACTTTCCATTTTGAATATCACGAAGAACAACCAACCTTTGGTTAATATTATCGTTTGTACCGTAATCAAAAGGAATGCCTGCAACTTCTGCAGTATAAGTAGCTACATCTAAAACAGCTTGTACAACACGCTCTTGGCCTTTTTGTGTTGTTACTTTTTTTGAGTCGCAGAGCCTTTGCGTAAGTGGAATTAAGTCGACTGCTTTTTCTGATAAGCGGTATAATGAACGGCCAGCGTCAAGTACTGCTAATGCGTCGTCCTCTATAGCCAATACAAGTGCCATTTCTTTTTTTGCTTTAGCAATTTGTGTTTCACAATCAGACATGCTAATAATTGTCTCGGCACTAGCTACCTTAATAGTAACACTTGGGTCGTCAAGCAAAGCTTCAACTTCTTGAAGTAAAGTATTGAGTTCAAAGTATTTTACTAATTGAATTGCCCAAAATTGAAGTGTTTTATTGCTGTGGTTTAAGTAGGTTTTAATCTGCTCTACAGGTGCAGTATCCTCAAATACTAAATTTGTTAAAGCTATAATTTCATCAAGGGGGTAAAAGTCTTTATTTTGAGCCATTTCAAAATGGGTTACACCCTCTTTTTCGGCGGTCTCGTTTAAAAGTTGTTCAGGAATAAAGCCCATATCGTTAATAGACAACATAAAGTTTATGCACACACTGCGCATTTCGTTTAAAGTATCTCTGTGTATAGGGTTTGTTGCTAGGTTATGCATTTGAGCCTTGTCATTTCTCAAATCATAAAGTTCTTCTGCCGGTTTGGAATTTAAGAAGAATGCAGTTTTTCTAGTGTAGTCATCTTTGCTTTGTTGCTTTGCTACATCTTCTTGCCAAGAGCTTACAAAGTGAGGTGCCATTTTTACCATATAAGGAGAAAATCTCCAACCACGGTGCGGGTAGAAATTTCTTATATAAATAAAGTCGTTGCTTCTAACAATTCTTACAAACTCAGGTATGGTGTCAATGCGGTTGCGGTAAGAATAGCTGTATTTTACGTCACTATCGGTTAAAAAGTCTCTTCCATGCATATGTTCTGGAGCAACTCCACCTGCTAAGCGTAGAATTGTGCGAGGTATGTCGATAAAACTTGTCTCTGCTTTGTGTGTGCCACCTTGAATGTAATTTGGCGCAAGATATTTGTATTTGTCTGGAATGCGAACAATCATAGGAACATGCACGCCTTCATTCCACATATTTGCCTTGCCACCAGGTATTCCCATGCCGTTGTCGCCTACAAAAATAATTATTGTATCGTCATAAATTCCATCTTCTTTTAAATAGGCTATGGTCTCGCCAACCATTCTATCCATTGCTGTAATAGTCTCGTGGTACTGACCCCATATTTCTCTTGTGTCGTTGTTATCAGGGTGGTAAGACGGTATGTTGAGCTGTGCTCTATCACGGTAATCTTCTTCACGAGTTCTTGGAATATACTTTTTACGATGCTCAGGTGCTTTATTTGGAAATCCGTATTTAGACTGATGGGTAACTGCAAAAGTATTCATAAAAAAGAATGGCTTGCCGTCGGTTTTTCTCCAAGTGTCTCTCATACAATTTGGTATGCAAATATCATCAATAAAAAAAGGAGCATCAAGAAAGGTATCCCAACCCTCAACATATGAATTGCTGCTCTCATGTGCAAAATTGTAGTCAGTTTTGTTAATTGCAGAGTGATACCCAAGCTCGCCCATATATTTAGATATAACATTAATATGCTCAGGCAAAGTAACACTACTACGGTGGTTACCAACACCTGCAGAGCAAGGGTAAACACCCAAAGCCAAGGTAGTGCGAGCAGCAGAGCAAACAGGAGCAACACTGTTGGCGTTCTCAAAAATCATGCCTTCTCCTGCAAGTATATCTAAATTAGGTGTAATTGCATCAGGGTCGTTATAGCACCCTAGATGAGGACAGATATCCTCAGACAGTAAAAATAAAATATTTGGTTTTCTCACGATGTTATCAAGCCTTTCTTTGATGATTTTTAAAGTGGTTTGACTAAAAGTAGCAATATATACAGCATACTCTTTTTTCAAAAAAAAGTAAAGATAAAAGAGTATAAGTAACAAAAAATTCTCCATACAGCCAGCATAGACTGTATGGAGAATAATGGTTTATATGATTTGTAAAGAAACTATGCAGTAACAATGTTTGCTGCTTTTTGCAAGTTAAGCTTTTTAACAGCGTTGTCTCTCATTACATATTTTTGAATTTTTCCTGCCGCATTCATAGGGAAGCTATCAACAAAGTCGATATATTTAGGAACTTTATGTCTAGCCATACTAGCCAAAATAAAGTCTTTCATCTCTTTTTCGCTTATTTCTTCGCCCTCTTTTAATATAATGCAAGCCATAATCTCTTCGCCATATTGCTCATCAGGAACACCAATAACTTGAACATCTTTTACTTTATCATGAGTATAGATAAACTCCTCAATCTCTTTAGGGTAAATGTTCTCTCCGCCCCTGATAATCATATCTTTAAGTCTACCTGTTATTTTAAAGTTACCTTCTTCTGTCATACAAGCTAGGTCGCCAGTGTGTAACCAACCATCTTTATCAATAGCAGAAGCAGTAGCCATAGGCATTTTATAGTAACCTTTCATAATGTTATAACCTCTAGCAACAAACTCGCCTGTTTCTCCTACTGGCATGTCTTCGCCTGTTTCAGGGTCAACGATTTTGCATTCAATCTCAGGTAGGGCAGAGCCTACAGTTCCTACTCGAACTTCCATAGAGTCGTGCGCAAAGCTCATTGTACAACCCGGAGAAGCCTCTGTTTGACCATAAACTATAGTTATCTCGTTCATGTTCATTTTATTTAAAACGTCTTGCATAACCGAAATAGGGCAAGGAGAGCCTGCCATAATTCCTGTTCTCATATAACTAAAGTCAGTTTTAGGGAAGTCCTCGTGCTCAAGAAGTGCAATAAACATTGTAGGTACACCATGGAATGCAGTAATTCTCTCAGAATTTATGCAAGCTAGTGCTGGCCTTGGTGAGAAGTACGGAAGTGGTAGCATTGAACAGCCATGGGACATACAAGCTGTCATAGCAAGCACCATACCAAAGCAGTGGAACATAGGTACTTGTATCATCATTCTATCTGCAGTAGATAAGTCCATTCTGTCTCCGATAGTTTTGCCGTTGTTAACAATATTGTAGTGTGTAAGCATTACACCTTTTGGAAAGCCTGTAGTACCTGATGTGTACTGCATGTTTGCAACGTCATGAGGGTTAACAGCAGCTGCTCTTTTGTTTACAACATCAATACTTACATTCTCGCTTCTGTCAAGCGCCTCTTCCCAAGTCATACAGCCAGGCATTGAAAAGCCTACAGTAATAACATTTCTTAAGAATGGAAGACGCTTTGCATGTAAAGGGCTACCTGACTTTGTAGTTTGTAGTTCAGGACAAATCTCTTGAACAATTCCTGCGTAGTTAGAGTCTCTATAGCCATCTATCATAACAAGTGTATGAGTATCTGATTGAGAGAATAGATATTCTGCCTCGTGAATTTTATAAGCTGTGTTAACAGTAACTAAAACTGCACCTATTTTAACTGTAGCCCAAAATGTAACAAACCATTGTGGAATATTTGTAGCCCATACAGATACTTTATCACCTGGTTTTACACCCAAGTCAATCAAGGCCCTTGCAAATGTGTCTACGTCGTCTCTAAACTCTGAGTAGGTTCTTGTGTAGTCAAGTGTTGTAAATTTAAAGGCTTGTTGGTCAGGAAACTCCTCAACCATTTTATCAAGAACCTCAGAGAAAGTGTGCTCTATTAAGGTTTCTTTTTTCCATATAAACTTACCTGTGTGGGTATTGTTTGAGTATAAGTGGCTCTCAGCCCTTGAAGGCGCGGTAAATCTGTGCATATAACTCTCGAAGAAAGATAAAATAATCTCAATATCGTTCACCTCAGGCATCCATTTTGGGTCCCACTCAAGGCTTATATAGCCGTCATAGTTAACAGAGGCAAGCGCTTTCATCATGTCAGAGATAGGAAGCTCTCCCTCTCCTGTTAGGCAGTAAGCTACTTTCTCGTCAACTAACTCAGAGTCTTTAATATGAACATGCCTTACATATGCACCAAGGTTAGTAATAGTTGTTTGAGCATCTTCACCGAAGTCTCTCCAAGGGTGGTGGAAGTCCCACAAAGCGGCTAGGCTGTCGCTAGCAAAGTGGTTAAGCACTTCTCTTAATAGTTTTGTATCTGCAAAAATGCCTACAGTCTCTATTAATAATACAACATTTTTCTCGTGTGCTTTATCAAGTACTTTCTCAATTAAAGCTATGCTATTCTCTTTTGTACCCTCTAAAGCGTGTATTCTAAGGTAAGGAATACGCAAATTCTCGGCTATTTCTAATGTGCTGATTATCTCATTAATAGATTGTTCTGCACAGCTCTCATCAGATATATCGCACACTGCATCTATACAAGGTGTTTTCAGTTTTAGCTCATATAGCTTTCTTCCTGTTGCAGAAATTTGGTATTTGTGAAACGGGCTAGTTTTGTCATTAACCGCTTGCCCGTTTGGGTTGTGTATTTCTATTCCTTTTAAGTTCATATCGACAGCAGCACTGCAAAGCTCATCAAATGTATAGCCTTCCCATGCTCTGGTAGAAAAACAAAGTTTTTGCATTAATTCTCCTCCTCGTAAACAATTTTATTTAGTGCGCTTACATATGCTTTAACAGAGGCACCTACTATATCGGTAGAAATTCCTTTACCTGAGTATAGTTTACCATTTGAGCGAAGCTTAACAACAGCATTTCCCATAGCTCCTCTGCCCCTAGTAATCGATTGGATTTGGAAATCGTCAAGCTCATATTTTGTGCCTACGATTTGCTCAATAGCTAAGAAAGCCGCGTCAATAGGACCGTCGCCTGTAGATAAACCGCTTATAGTTTTGCCGTCTTTTTCCATTTGTATATTTGCAGTTGCTGCAATAATGTCTCCGCAGTTAATAACATAGCTTATTAACTTGTATGAAGACGGAACTTGCATGGCTGTGCTTGCAACAATAGCGTCAAGCTCAACAGCAGTAACATTTTTATTTTTAGCAAGCCTTTTAAACTCGTCATATACTTTTTGTATATCTTCATCAGATAAATCATAGCCCAAGGTAAGAACAGCATTTTCAACAGCATCTATGTTGTCATATGTGCTTAAAAATAGCTCTTTTGCCTCTTCTTGCACATTTGCCTCATATAGTGCTTCTTTAGCTTTTTTAGATGAAGCCACCCATTTAATTTGCTCAATAGAGCGACCTAATTTTGTAACACTCACATCAGTAGACACACCAAAGCTGTCTGCCCTGTTTGTCATAACGTCTGCAAAGGCTTTTAAAGACACTACATCGTTATTAATAGCACAAGTTTTTACTTCGCTAACTCCTGCTTTTACAGCAGTACCTGCACAAGCAGTAGCCATATCCATATTATTTTTACAGCTTACACCAAGTGTTTTGTCTTTTAAGTTTGGAACATTCTCATAAAGTTTATCTATAAAAGCAGATAATTCATCAGGCAGAAAAATACCTGCGTCATCATTTACTGTAATAATATCTGCACCTGAGTCAATAGCAGTATTTACTATATCATATAAAAAGTCAGAAACTGCACGTGAGGCGTCTTCAGCTACAAACTCTACTTGAGGGCAAAGAGCCTTACACTCGCTAATGAGTTCTTTAACCATTTCCTTTACATCGTTAGGTTTTTTCTTGCTTGTGTATTCCATGCCTACAGGAGACACAGGAACACTTAGTTGTAGCCTTGGTTTGTCGGCAGCTTTTAGCGCTTCCCAAGCGGCTTTAACTCCATCAACTGAGAGTGTTACTGGCACACAAACGCATGCATTTTTAGCACTGCCTGCAATTGCTTTAATACAAAGAGAGTCTGCCTTGTCTAAAACTATAGGCGCGGTCTCTATTACATTCACATGTGCTCCGTCTAAAAGTTTGGCTATTTCGAGTTTTTCTTTAAAGCTTAATGCTTGCTTAGCAGAGGCTGAATACTTTAAAGTTATGTCTGAAACGGATATTTTTCTCATTTCAACTATCATTCCTTTCATTTCTATAATTTTATAATTATACATTAAAAGATGCATAAATGCAACACTTTTGTTAGAAAATTTTTTTTTACATTTCGATGCCCTTTCTAGCGGTTATACCGTTATCAAATGGGTGCTTCTCTTTTTTTATTTCAGAGATATAATCGCAAAGCTCTTTTATGCTGTCGCTAGGGTTTCTTCCACTCATAATAATTTCAAGATTAGTAGGTTTGTTTTTAAGTAAATCTATTAATTCGCTTTCGTTTAAAGTGTTTGTAGATACAGCGTTAATGACCTCGTCCATTATTAGAATATTTATTTTTTGTTCTTGAGTTTTGTTAATTATTTTCTTTAAGTATATGCTGTTTTGGTTTCTGCATTCTTTAAGCTCTTCTTCACTCATTTGAAAGGTAAACTTGTCCGTTGGTTTACCATATATAAATTCTATTCCACTTATAGCGGTAAGAGTTTTTATCTCGCTGCTGCTTCCGCTTTTTAAAAATTGTGAAACAAGAACGTTGTAACCACTGCCTACAGCCCTTACGGCTAGCCCCATGCAAGCGGTAGTTTTACCTTTTCCGTCTCCGTGGTATAAATGTACAAGCCCTAAATTATTTTCTTTCATAATATGCTTTCCTTTTGAATTGTTTTTTTATAACTATACAATAACATAAAAAAAAAAGCAAGTGTTGTGAAGCTTCGTTCACAACACTTTTTTAACTTTATGTAATTTTTGCTTGCCTATTTATTTTAAACGCTTTTCTTAAAAAATAAGCCAATAAACCTTTCGCATCATAAATAACAACTTTCATAATACTTACCTTGCCTTTCTAGCTTTTAATTACAATAATACCGAGCGCAGTGATTATTAAGGCAGAAATGAACATTATCAACCCAAATGGAAAACAGCAAGCAGCAGTCATTCCTAGTCCGAATGCAATAATATAGTGCCCACAAGCGTTGCACCTGGGTTTTGTGCAATATTTACTCCACATTATTTCACCTCCACACTCATTAATAATACATTATATGTAAAAAGCAAAAAAGTGTTAAAAATATATAGAAGATGTTTTATATCGATACATATATATAGGTAGACATTGGTTTGATTGAAATTTTTGAAGGTGCTTTTTTGATAATTTTCGAAAAGGGTTTACAATAATAAGAAAATAGGAAAAATTTTTCTTATTTTACATAATTTTTAATAAAAAAATTCTTGTTTTAAATGAGGATTTATGTTACAATTAGTCAGTAATTGACTTTGTAATAAATTTTCTTTTATTACAAGATATTGATAGGTATAAATATTACAGAACAACACTTAGTAATAAAACTTGAAATTAAGAGTTTTAATAAAAAGAACTTGAAACGTAAAAATTGCCAATATAAATTATGTTATTATAGAAAGGAAAGCAAAACAAATGCCAAAAACCAAGCTATGCATTAACTGCTTTAAAGATATAGATACCACGATAGGTGGAGGAGAAATTTGTCCGCATTGCGGCTCGCTAAATAATAATGAAAAACTTAATTTTGCACTAGACCACTATACTGTTATAGCACATAAATATTTGATTGGAAAAGTAATTAGTGCTAACAGCGAGGGGCTTACTTATTCGGCTTTCGACCAACATTCTCATAAAAGGGTAAGAGTTAGAGAGTTTTACCCTGCCACCATTTGTTACAGAGACGGAACACATGTTTTTCCAAGTGATGAAGATATTTTATCGTTTAAGCGCCATTATGAAGAGTTTTTAACTTTAGCAGGAGATTTGCCAAAGCTTAACGGCTTACCAGGCTTTGCACCTGTTGTTGATACACTTTGGGAGAATAACACTTGCTATATTGTTTATGAATATATAGAGAGCATTACACTTAAAGCCTTTGTTGACGATAATGGAGGAAAACTAGACTTTAACACTACTTACGATTTGTTTATTCCACTAATTAACTCGCTTAGTAGAATGCATTCTTTAGGTATTAATCACCTTGGAATTTCGCCACAAACTCTTAGAGTTTGTAAAGATGGCAAAATGAGGCTGTTTGAGTTTTCGATTGAAGCTGTTAGGCGTGTCGGAACCGATTTAGAGGTAGACCTTGTAACTGGTTGCGCAGCATATGAGCAATACACAAAGATAATGCAATGCTCAGAGGCAGCAGATGTATATGCTTTTTCCGCAACTATGCTGTATGCTTTTTCAGGGCATTTACCTTCTGGTGCAGATAAAAGAGTTAATAATTCTAGGTTGTTAATATCAAGAGACGTTTTAAAAAGCATACCTCCTTATATTACAACAGCTTTGGCTGGCGCACTGCAAGTAAGGCCTGAAGAAAGAATAGCTAGCTTTGATAATTTAAGGGTTGAATTAAGCTCTGATAGCAACGTTAGTATTCAGTCAAGAGAGCCAGAGGTTATTAGAACAATTCCTCAGAAATATACAAGAACAAATAAGCCAAAGCGAATTATGTCTCCTGCACTTTGGCTTATAACATCTTTTGTTTTTACAGCGGGGATATTGTATTTAGTCGCTACATATTTAATAGATCAAAATGCATTTTCGTCTGAAAGTGTGCTTGCTTTTTTTGGCCAAACCTTAAATTTAACTGAAGACACTGTAGATGTGCCCGACATGGTTACAGACTACTATTCAGACTGGTCTAAAAGGCTTGAGAGTACTGAGTACCAATTCACTATTGCGGTAGTGTCGCAAGAGTTTAGCGACGAATATCCTGACGGTGTTATTTTAGAGCAAACTCCTGAGGCAGGAAGCCCGATAGAGATAGACGGAGTAGTTCAACTTGTGGTAAGCCGTGGGTCGAGTATTCGAGTTTTACCTGAGATTGTAGGAATAGAATTTGCACAAGCATTACAAGCGTTAGAGGCTGAGGGTTTTATTGTAGTTAAAGAAGAGGTAAACAATGCCGATGTTACTAATGGCAGCGTTATTGGATATGCAAACGAATTGACTTCTACCTCTCAAATGGAGTATGGCTCTACGGTTACTGTTATAGTAAGTAAAGGGCCATAAACAATATAAGCACTGATAATATAAGTAATAGTTAATATTAATGTACATATTAAGTTTTTTGTAGATTTTAATTTGTTATATATTATCTATTACTTATTGCATTATAGTAGATAATACATAACAATATAAGTTATGGCTACTATACTTAGAAAACACTACAGAAATAAAATGAAAAGATTTTAATATATGGTGTTGTTAATTTTTTAAGTAGAATGACTATATTAAGCTTATATAATTTTATACTATGTTATAGAAAGGGGACGGTATTATGAAAAGATTGTTGATTTATTTGAAAGGATATAAAAAAGAATGCATTTTGGGTCCGCTGTTTAAACTGTTAGAGGCGTCTTTTGAATTGTTGGTTCCATTGATAGTAGCATCTATAGTAGATATTGGAATAAAAAATTCTGACATACCTTATGTAATTAGAATGTGCGTTTTTTTATTGGTTTTGGCAATAGTAGGGCTTACCTGCTCTTTAACTGCACAGTGGTTTGCTGCTAAAGCGGCTACAGGTTTTTCTGCAAAACTAAGGTATGACTTTTTAAAACACGTAAAATCTTTAAGTTATAAAGACATAGATAATTTAGGTGTTTCTACTCTTATAACAAGAATGAGCTCTGATATTGAGCAAGTACAAAGTGGCGTTAACTTAGCATTAAGGCTACTACTGCGCTCTCCTTTTGTTGTAATTGGTGCCGCTGTAATGGCGTTTACTGTAGATGCAAAATCTGCGATTATATTTGTTGTTGTCATACCTATACTATGTCTTGTAGTGTTTGGAATAATGCTTATTACAATGCCTAAATTTAAGAGAATACAACAAAATTTAGACGGTGTGACAAAAATATCAAGAGAGAACTTAAACGGCATTAGGGTAATACGAGCTTTTTGTAAAGAGAACTCTCAAATTAGTGATTTTAAAAATAAAACAGAACTACTAGCGAACTCACAAAAACTTGCAAGTAGAATTTCGGCACTGCTTAACCCTATCACCTTTATTGTTGTAAATGCAGGTATTATTGCATTAATATCTACTAGTGCTGTTAGTGTAAACATTGGAGATTTAACTCAAGGCCAAGTTTTAGCACTATATAATTACATGAGCCAAATTTTAGTAGAACTTATAAAAACAGCAGACTTGATAGTATCTCTTACAAAGGCAGCTGCTTGTGCAGACAGAGTTGCGAATATATTAGACATTGTTCCGTCGCAAAAAAATGGAGATTTAGCTGTAACGTCTATAAGTAGCATTGAATTTAAAAATGTTGGAATTAAATATTATGAAGATAGCGACAATGCTTTAAGTGGAGTATCTTTTAAAGCAAGTAAAGGAGAAACCATAGGCATAATAGGTGGAACCGGGTCAGGAAAAACAACATTAATTAATATGGTGACAAAACTATATGACAATACAGAGGGAACTATATTGGTTAACGACAAAGATATCAAAAGTTTAGACGCACAAATTTTGAGAGAGAAAATTGCTGTTGTGCCTCAAAAGTCTGTTTTATTTAAAGGGTCTATCTTAACTAATCTGTTTTGGGGTAGCAATAACGCAAGCGAGAGCGAAATGTACCAAGCACTTGATAAGGCACAAGCTACCGATTTTGTGAAAGAGAAAGACGGACTAGCCACACAGGTAAGCCAAGGTGGTAAAAACTTTAGTGGTGGTCAAAGGCAAAGATTATCAATTGCTAGGGCATTGGTTAAAAAATCTGATGTGCTTATTTTAGACGACAGCTCCTCTGCACTTGATTATGCTACCGATGCAAAACTTAGAAAAGCCATGAATGATACCAAAAATCCTCCTATTACATTTATAGTTTCTCAAAGGGCTACTTCGGTACTGCATGCAGATTTGATACTGGTGCTTGACGACGCACAAATAGTAGGACAGGGCAGACATGAAGAACTGCTCTCAAATTGCGATGTATACCAAGATATTTACTACTCACAGTTTAAGCGAGGTGAGAACCATGTTTAATTCAGATAAAAAATTAACAATTAAAAAAATACTTAAGCGTATTGGAAAGTTTAAGCCTTTAATTTTATTGTCGATTATTTTAGCGGTATTAACAGTAGGATTCACGCTTTACATCAACATTTTAATTGGGCAAGCAATAGATTTTATAATAGGTAAAGACAATGTAGATTTTGACAATTTGTACAGCTTGCTTATTATTACCGCAATATGTACACTGATTGTTGGTATAAGCCAATGGTGCATGCACATAATTAACAACAAAATCACATTTTCGGTAGTTAAAAGTTTAAGAGACGATGTATTTAAGCATATTCAAAAACTGCCTGTTAAGTATATAGACTCAAACACCACAGGCTCTATTATTAGCAGAATAATTACAGACATAGACAAGTTCTCTGACGGACTTATTTTAGGTTTTACCCAACTGTTAACAGGGGCTATGACAATAATAGGAACTCTTGCGTTTATGCTTTATATAAATTGGATAATAGCATTAGTCGTGGTTCTTATCACTCCGTTATCGTTTGTAGTAGCCTCGTTTATTGCAAAAAAAACACATTACTTATTTACAATGCAATCTCAAATCAGAGCAGAGCAAACCTCTGTAATTGAAGAGAGCATAGGAGAGCTAAAAACAGTTAAGGTGTTTAATCAAGAGGACGAAATTTTAGATGCATATAGCGAGGTTAACGACAGGCTAAAAAGATGCTCTGTAAAAGCTATTTTTTACTCATCAATAACAAACCCTGCAACAAGATTTGTAAATAGTATTGTTTACGCTGGCGTAGGAGTGTCAGGCGCAATAGCTGCAATTTCTGGTAGCTTATCTGTTGGCTCGTTAACAATATTTTTAAGCTATGCCAACCAATACACAAAGCCGTTTAATGAAATATCTGGCGTTGTTACTGAACTACAAAACGCTTTAGCTTGTGCGGCACGAGTTTTTGAGCTTTTAGAAGAAGAACCAATAATTGAAAATACAAATGAAAAATTGCTTAAGTCTGAGGTTAAAGGCAATATTGAAATAAGTGATGTAGCATTCTCTTACTCAAAAGAAAAAGAGCTTATTAAGAACTTTAACTTAAGTGTAAAAAGCGGAGAAAAAGTAGCCATTGTAGGCCCTACAGGTTGTGGAAAAACTACTTTAATTAACTTATTAATGCGTTTTTATAATGCAGACAAAGGTCAAATTTTGGTGGACAATATTGACACACAAAAAATGTCGAGGCAAGAACTGCGCTCATACTTTGGTATTGTTCTGCAAGACACTTGGCTGAAAAGTGGAACTATTAAAGACAATATCTCCCTATCAAAACCAAATGCTACTAAAGATGAGATAATATCTGCAGCTAAATCTGCAAATGCACATAGCTTTATTAAAAGGCTACCACATGGTTACAACACTATGATTGATGAAACAGGCGAGTTGTTGTCTGCTGGACAAAAACAGCTATTGTGTATAGCAAGGCTTATGCTATCGTTACCGCCTATGTTAATTTTAGATGAGGCAACAAGCTCTATAGACACAAGAACCGAACAAAAAATACAAAAGGCTTTTGATGTAATGATGAAAGGTAGAACAACTTTTATTGTAGCACATAGGCTGTCTACAATAGAAAAGGCAGACACTATTTTGGTAATGAAAGACGGCAAAATTATTGAGCATGGTAAGCATAGTGAGCTTTTAGGCAAAAACGGATTTTATAAAGAACTTTATGAGAGCCAGTTTGTTGGGTAGTGTAATATAGTCATTCAACTACTTTAGTTTTTTCTTATTTAAGTAATGTTTTTAAGTTTAATAATTATATTAGATTAGTATTAGAAATAAAAGTGGCCTGTGACATTTTCGTCACAGACCACTTCACTTTATTTATAAAAAATTATTTAACTTCAACTATCCAAGAGAACTCGTCTTTAAGCTCACCTGTTTGAATGCCCGTAACAGTGTTATAAAGTTTAAGGCTTAGCTCACCTGTTTCTCCTGTGCCAATGGTCATAACATCGTCACCATAGCGAAGTGCTCCAACAGGAGATATAACAGCTGCTGTGCCACTACCCCAACACTCTTTTAATTCACCACTTTTTGCTGCAGCTACAAGCTCGTCTACAGAGATTTTTCTCTCTTCTATTTTTATACCCCAGCTTTTGATAAGCTCTAAGCAACTAGCCCTAGTAACCCCTGACAAAATACTACCACTAAGCGCTGGTGTTACAACGGTGTCTCCAATTTTAAAGAAGATGTTCATAGCTCCAACTTCTTCAACATATTTTCGCTCAATTCCGTCAAGCCATAATACTTGAGAATACCCTTCGTCGTGTGCTTTTATTTGAGCTTTCATACTAGCTACATAGTTTCCACCGGTTTTAGCCTCACCTATTCCGCCTCTAACCGCTCTTACATAATCGTCTTCTATCCAAATTTTAACCGGTGCTAAGCCGCTTGCATAATAAGCGCCAACAGGAGATAGAATTATCATAAACTTGTAAGTTAGAGAAGGTCTAACCCCTAAGAATGGGTCAGTAGCAATAACGAATGGTCTAATGTAAAGTGAAGTGCCCTCCCACTCAGGTATCCAGTCGCTGTCAACATCAACAACAGTTTTAATAGCTTCTAAGAATATGTCTGCTGGAATTTCTGGAATGCAAAGTCTCTCGTTAGAGCGGTTAGCTCTTTCAATGTTTTTGTCTGGTCTAAACAATAAAACCTTACCCTCTTTTGTTTTATATGCCTTTAAGCCCTCAAACATCTCTTGACCATAATGAAACACCATAGATGCAGGGTCTAAGCTTAAATTGCTATAAGGAACAACTGCTGGGTCGTGCCAACCTTTACCCTCTGTATACTCCATAATAAACATATGGTCTGTAAATATTTTACCAAAACCTAGTTCCTCTTTACTTTGTGGATTTTGTTTTGGTGATGTAGTTTTCTCAATTTTTATACTCATTTTAAAACACCGCTTTCATTAAATATATCTACTATAAATGTTAATATTTGATACAAAAGATGAAAATGCCTGTAATAAGACCTTGTTCTCTCTAGTAAATGGAAAATAACATTTTTACTATATTAACACACTACAGCGGTAAAAAGCAAGACAAAAAACAAATTTTTGTCTTGCTTAGTAAAACAATGCTTATATTAGCGCGTTATCGAATAAAAAATATTATTGTGTATCCACTTCTTCGTCTTCATCTATCTCACTGAAGTCAAACTCAAGAAATTCTCCACAGCCAGGGCAATTAATAAACCCTTCGTCAATCATTGCCTCGTTTAATTCAACAGTGTCGCCACAAGTTGGGCAAGTAACTTCAAAATAACAAGAGTCATCATCAAAGTCGCCGTCAAAATCATCTAAGTCGTCATCATCGCCATGGCAATGACAGTCGTCGCCACAGCCACAACCCTCGCCTAAATCATAAAAGTCTTCTTCAAGCAAACCAAGGTCTTCATCAATCTCGTCAACTTGACCACATAGTTCGTCATATGAGTCCTCAAGTTCCTCGACATTTAGGCACAAAGCCTCTAAAAGCTCTGCCATGGCCTTGATAACTTTTGCTTCTTTGCTCTCGTTGTCGAGGTCTAAACCCTCAATCAGCCCTTTAATATATGCAGATTTTTCTGAAATGTTCATGTATTACACCCTCTCTTTTTGTTTATTGAGATACAATTTAAACTTAAGCTCTACCCATGTATTCGCCAGTTCTTGTATCTATTTGAATTAATTCGCCCTCATTGATAAATAATGGAACTCTAACCTCTGCACCGGTTTCAACAGTAGCAGGCTTTGTAACGTTTGTAGCTGTGTCGCCCTTTACCCCAGGCTCTGTATGAGTTATTAATAAATCAACAAAGTTTGGAGGCTCAACACCGAAAACACTACCTTTGTAAGAAAGAACTTTACACTCCATATTCTCTTTTACAAATTTAAAGTTGTCACCTAAAACAGATGCATTGATTGGAATATTATCATAACTCTCTAAGTCCATAAAGTAGTATAGGTCTGCATCACTATATAAGTATTGCATATCTTTTCTCTCAATAAATGCAGTTGGGTACTTATCATTTGGGTTGAATGTTCTCTCTACTACTGAGCCTGAAATAACATTTCTAATTTTTGTTCTAACAAAAGCAGCGCCTTTTCCAGGTTTTACGTGTTGGAACTCTATTATTGTAACTACGTTTCCGTCCATCTCAAAAGTGGAACCGTTTCTAAAATCACCAGCTGATATCATATTATTTTACTTCCTTTCAAATCAAGGCTTGCTTAAAAGCCTATGTTGATGTAATATCTATTATCATAAAATTAGTATATTTATATACATATTTTATATCAAAAAAACTGTTTTTGCAAGTGCTAAAAGCAAATAAGATGCACTTAAACTCAATTATTAGTATTTTGACAATAAACAGTTTACTAATAACTAATTTTTATAAATATTCTACAGAATAATTAACTCTTTAGGGCTATTAGCAAAGCTTGAGTATCCATTGTTTGTTATAACAATTGTGTCCTCAATTCTTACTCCGCCTTTACCCGCTACGTAAATGCCAGGCTCGTCGGTAATAACCATTCCACTCTCAAGTACTGTAGTACCTAAATGGCTGACAGATGGTGCCTCATGTATTTCTAAACCAACCCCATGGCCTAAACCGTGACCAAATGCTCCAGGGTAAATAGGCTCGATAATATCTCGGGCTATTTTGTCTAAGTCGCTACAAGCAACACCTGGTTTTGTTGCGTCTAACACTGCTAAATGAGCCTTTAGTACACAGTTATAAATGTCTTTTTGGTCTTCATTTAAATACCCTAGGCCAATTGTTCTTGTCATATCAGAGTTATAACCGTCAAGCCTTGCGCCTGTGTCCATAGTAATTAGGTCACCTTTTTGCATTTTATATGACGAAGGTACTCCGTGGCATTGTGATGTATTAGGGCCTGCTACTACAATTGAGTCAAAAGCTGTGCAGTCTGCACCTTGTCTTAGCATAAAAAACTCTATTTCTAGTGCTACTTCACGCTCTGTAATGCCTTCTTTAATAACGGTTAAGGCATGTTTAAAAGCGGCGTCTGTAATGTCTTGTGCAGCTTGAATTTTCTTAATTTCATCTTCAGTCTTCACCATTCTAAGGTCTTTTAAAGCCTTATCAAGTTTTGTATCTGCAATAATCTCTACATCAACTTTCTCAAACTCTTCTTTATATTTACTAACAGCAGAGTAAGTTAGGCTCTCACCCTCAAGGTGAATTGTTTTAATTTTTTCATCTTTTAGTATCTCGTTTATACTAGTTTGAAATGTTTTAACTTGAATAACTTTTACATTTTTCGCCTTATAACTAGCAGCCTCAGCGTATCTAAAGTCCATAAGCATATATGCACCTTTATTAGTTACAACTATTACGCCAGCACTTGATTTAAAACTGCTTAAATATCTTCTGTTAATATCAGAAGTAACAAGAAGCGCCTCGTTTGAGGCTAGGTTCAGTTGCTCTATTAATCTTTCAATACTATTCATTATCTAAGTCTCCTCAGTCTTTATATAATTTAGCATTTTTTCTAATTTTTTTCTCTAAGTGTCGCCTTGCTTCAATTGAAAAGCCTTTTTCAAGTTCAATAGGAGTTAAAAGCACAGATTTCATTCCTGCTAAGTTAGCACCTAAAATATCTGTAAAAATTTGGTCGCCGACTACAAGGCATTGATTGCTTTTTAGTTTTAATTTGTTTTTAATTCTTAAGAAGCCTAAAGTCAAAGGTTTTAAGGCGAAGCTTATGTAGGGTAAGTCGAATTTTTTTGCTATGGCAGAAACTCTTTTTTCGAAATTGTTCGATACTATATAAACCATATATCCTGCATTCTTTACAGTATTAAGCCACTCTAAACTTCCGTCTACGGGCGACTTTGACCTATAAGAAGCTATAGTGTTATCTACGTCTAGTAAAATTACTTTAACTTCAAAAGTTTTTAAAAGCTTTAAGCTTATGTCTGTAATTTTATCACAGTGGATTGTAGGTTCAAGCAGTGCCAAACAAATTTCCTCATTTCATAATTAATAAAAATAAACTAAATTATAGGGGAGGACTAATCCTCCCCTACGATTTTTTGATTAAGTAAGCAAAATCATTATCAAACAAAAATCAATTATTTGAATTTACGCTTACGAGCAGCTTCTGATTTTTTCTTGCGCTTCACTGAAGGTTTTTCATAAGCTTCTCTTTTGCGAACTTCCGCAATAACACCTGCTCTTGCACATTGCTTTTTAAAACGTCTTAAAGCACTGTCTAAAGTCTCGTTATCTTTAATTCTAATTTCAGCCATCTATATCCCTCCCATCCGCCTTAAGGCAGAGGTACTTGTTAATTTATAACAAGTAATATTATACCTTGTATAAATGAATATGTCAAGAAGATTTTAAAAGCAATTAAAAAAACATAACTTATTCTTTTATTACAATATATTAATTTGATAAAATTTTAGAAACCTCATATAAATTGGCATCAAAAACTCTTTTTTGTTCCAAAGCTTCGGTTATATCTCTATCTTCTACCTTACCTCTTTTTAGTATAACTACCCTGTTACTTTCACCGTTTTTCAACAAATCAACCGCATGGTGCCCCATAACACTGCCAACTAACCTATCTCTTAAAGTAGGAGAACCACCTCTTTGAACATGGCCTAAAATAGTTGCACGTGTTTCAACACCTGTTTGTTTTTCAATTTCTTTTGCTATTTCTTGAGAACCACCAACGCCTTCAGCAACAACCACAATAAAGTGTCTTTTGCCTGTTTTTTTAGAGTTTATTATTCTGTCAACAACATCTGTTTTTATGTCATATTGAACTTCAGGTACCAAAGTAGCAATAGCACCTGTAGCAATACCGGTGTTTAAAGCAATGTCTCCACAGTGTCTTCCCATAACCTCAACAACGCTGCAACGGTCGTGAGACTCTGTTGTGTCTCTTAATTTGTCAATCATCTCCATAGCTGTATTCATAGCTGTATCAAAGCCTATAGTGTATTCAGACGAAGCTATGTCGTTGTCGATTGTTCCAGGAACACCAATACAAGGAATTCCTGCATCTGTTAAGTCACGTGCTCCTCTAAACGAGCCATCACCGCCAATAACAACAAGACCTTCTATTCCTAACTCGCGGCAATTATCCGCTGCTTTTTTTACACCTTCTACTGAGTTAAACTCAGGGCTTCTCGCTGTGAAAAGGTGAGTTCCTCCAAGTTGAATAGTGTCAGAAACGCTTCTGATATCCATGTGAAATAAGTCTTTATTCAAAAGACCATTGTATCCTCTTTTTACTCCGTATACTTCTATTCCGTATGCTATTGCAGAACGTACTACACCGCGCACAGCTGCGTTCATTCCTGGTGCATCTCCTCCGCTAGTAAGCACGGCTATTTTTTTCATTCCCATAAAAATCCTCCTAATAATATTAGCTACCAATATCTTCTTCTATTATACGACACTATTGCACTATTAATCAAGCATTAAATATTAAATTTCTTGTTTTTTTTATTATTAACTTATTTTAACTAAATTTGTTATAGCATTTACAATAAAAGCTGTGCCTTTTTACTTGTTTTTCTGCTATTTTACTACAAATTGTGCTGTTTTTAAATGGCTTAAGGCTTGACAGTTAATGCATAAAATGATAGTATTATAAGAATATTATTTTAGTGTTTAAAAAAATAATATTAGTTTAATTTTTATATTCTTCCTAGTTTTGCAGTTATGTTTTAAGGGGGTTAGAGAGACAAAATGGAGCAAATTAAAATGATAATAACAGATTTGGACAACACGCTACTGAACAGTGATAAAAAGATTTCAGATTATACTAAATTTGTTTTACAAAAATGTGCTGATAAGGGTATTTATGTGGTGTTTGCGTCTGCAAGACCTATACTTGCTATTACAAAGTACATGACTGAGAATTTCCCTGATTTTATAATCTCTAACAATGGTGCTACAGTAAATAAACAAGGAGAAGTTATTTTTAACTCTATTATTGATAGAAACACAGTAGAAAAGGTTTTAATAGAATTAATTAGTGAGAAAGATATTAAGGCGGTATCAATGCAAACCCCTACAATTCAGTACACTAACGACCCTGATTATATGATTTGGGGCGAGGAGTGGGGCGGAGTTTTCCATGAATTTGACGTTTTACCCACCGATGAATACACTAAAATTTCAACACAAACCTCAAATATAGAATTACTTAATACAATTATAAGTAAATACCCAGAGCTACATTTATATGCAAACAGCACAGACACTTGGCAACAAATAACCAATCGAACCACTTCAAAGCTTAATGCAGTTGCTTTTATTGCAAATAGCCTAGGTTTTTCGTTGTCTCAAGTGGTGAGTTTTGGCGACGACTTTAATGATGTAGAAATGTTAAAAGGCTGTGGGGTAGGTGTTGCAGTAAAAAATGCAATACCTAATGTAAAAGAAAAAGCAAACCATATATGTGATAGTAACGACGAGGACGGAGTAGCGCATTGGATTGATGAATATTTAATACAGGAGAGAAAAATATGATTATAAGAAAAGAAATTAAGGCTGACTATGATGAAGTTTATGAGCTTATTAAGGCTGCGTTTAAAACGGCTGAACATTCAGGCGGAGATGAGCAAGATTTAGTTGTAAGGCTAAGAAATAGCGAAGAGTTTATTCCTGAACTATCTTTAGTAGCAGTTGAGAGCGATGTTATTATAGGGCATATACTTTTTACAAAAATAAAAATAGGCGAGCGCACAGAAATAGCACTTGCACCTTTGTCGGTACACCCTGACCACCAAAAAAAAGGAGTTGGCACTGCCTTAATGAAAGAGGGACACAAAATAGCTACCGAGCTAGGTTATGAATTTAGCATTGTTCTAGGTAGCAATAAATATTACCCAAGACTAGGTTATATAAAAGCAAGTACATTTGGAATTACAGCTCCGTTTGATGTGCCTGATGAGAACTTTATGGCAATTAACTTTTTAGGTAACGATACCAAGCTAAATAATGAGGTAGTATACTCAAAAGAGTTCACATAATTTCATTTTTAGTAGGTTTACTTACATATAAATGATATAACCACAACAAAATTGGTAATTACAAGAAAGGCAGTGTTTACTAATATAATATTGTATTATATTAGTAAGTACAAAGGTTTAATATGTCAATTATAGAAATTATTTTAATAGCAGTAAGTCTTGCTATGGACGCATTCGCAGCATCGCTATGTCGAGGAGTAAGTGTTCGTAAGTTAAAAGTGAGCTACAGTGTCCAAACAGCACTATGTTTCGGTTTTTTTCAGGCTTTAATGCCGTTTTTAGGTTGGGCAATGGGCATACAGTTTACATCTTATATAACAGGGCTTGACCACTGGATAGCCTTTGGCTTATTGCTTATTATAGGTGTAAATATGATAGTTGAGTCGAGAAAAAACGACGAGGAATGTCAGACCCCTCAAGGGTGTAAAGCACTTGTTTTAATGGGGCTAGCTACAAGCATAGATGCACTTGCTGTAGGCGTAAGCTTTGCAGTATTGCCAAAAGTGAACATTTTTCTATCTTGTGCTATAATAGGCTCTGTAACATTTGTTATTGCATTTGTTGGGGTATATATAGGCAATAAGTTTGGCTCTAAATATAAAACTAAAGCAGAGCTTGTAGGTGGCTTAGTTTTAATAGGAATAGGTTTGAGAATATTAATTTCTCATTTAATATCAGGAATATAGACGTTGGTTGATTTTTATTTGAAAGGAAAAATATGGCTAGAAAAACAACAATAGGCGGGCAAGCTCTTTTAGAGGGAGTAATGATGCTAGGCCCTAAAAAATCTGTTTGTGCTTTTTGCGACACAGATGGAAACATAAGCACGGAAGAAGTTAAAATTAATTTTATGAGAGACAAATACCCCTTGCTAGGTAAGCCTTTTTTAAGAGGTATTTTTAATTTTATAGACACTATGAGGCTTGCTATGAAGTCTATGGAAGCAAGCACTGATAAAATGACACAAGGGCAAGAAGAGGCTAGTGGTGGTTTTGATAAATGGATAGAGGACAAGCTAGGAGAAAAAGCTAGCGCAGTTATTATGGGCATAGGCACAGTTTTAGGTTTAGTGCTTTCTGTAGTGCTTTTTATGTACTTACCTGTTCAAGCGTTTAATGGAATTAGTTACCTTTTTGACACAGACATAGAGTATTTAAGGGCTATTGTTGAAGGTTTATTAAGAGGTATTATTTTTGTAGCTTATGTGTTGTTAATCTCGCTGATACCAGATATAAAAAGGGTATATATGTACCACGGAGCAGAGCATAAGACTATTTTTTGCTATGAGGCGCAGCTTGACTTAACTGTAGAAAATATAAAAAAACAATCGAGGTTTCACCCTAGGTGTGGTACAAGCTTTTTAGTTATACTAATTTTGTTAGGGATTATTGTAGGATTATTCATACCATTTACAAACCCAATTTTAAGAACAATGGCTAAGCTTTTAACTCTTCCGTTAGTTGTATCTGTAGGGTACGAGCTAATAAAGCTTTGTGGAAAATTTGACAATGTAATTACACGTATTGTTTCAGCACCGGGCATGTGGGTTCAAAGAATTACAACAAAAGAGCCTGACGATAATATGATATTAACTGCGGTAGCGGCGCTAGAGGCGGTTATTCCAGAAAATGGAGAAGATATAGTTGTGTGAATGCTTTTGCTAACTTTATTATTAAAAATGACATAAATACTTGTTTTTTTACAAGTTTTATGCTATAGTTTAAAAATATTTTACTGTATACTAATTGTTTAATAATAATATGGTGATTAGATAAAATCTTTTTCTGGTTTTAATTTCATTTATTGTTTTAGTACAACTAGCTATTACATAATAGAAAGGGCTGTTAATAATATGAAGCTTAATAATTTTTCGCAAATAATTGATGAAGACATTATAGCTGCTGCTAAAAATAATCAAACACCGTTTTATCTTTATGATGAAGCTCAAATAATAAAAAAATGTGATACCGCTTTGTCTATGCCTAATGCTTACGGTTTAGGTGTAAGATATGCTATGAAGGCAAATTCTACAAAGGCTATTTTAAAAACTATTACAGGGCAAGGTATTAATATAGACGCCAGTAGTCTAAACGAGGCTAAAAGGGCTCATATGGCAGGGGTTTCGCTTGATAGAATTATGCTTACCACTCAAGAGGTTCCTTTTGGTTTTGAAAGAAAAGAGCTTGAGACGTTTATTTTAAAAGGAATGAAATATAATGTTTGCTCACTTAATCAGTATAATTGCATTAAAGATTTTGCTATAAAAAATAATGTTCAGTTGTCTGTAAGAATACACCCTGGTGTTGGCTCTGGAGAGTCAGCAACAAGAAATACAGGTGACAATTATTCTTGTTTTGGCGTTCATTTATCAAATTTACCTCAGCTTTTAGCAGACGCTAAAGATAATGGTATAGTTTTTAACCAAGTTCATGTTCATATAGGCTCAGGGGCAGATCCAGTTAAATGGCGTGAGAATATAGATTTAGAACTTTCAATAATAGAGAAGTACTTTGATAGTTCAGTTAAAACAGTAAGTTTTGGCGGTGGAATTAAAGAGGCGAGAATGCCGAATGAAATTATGGCAGATATAAATGATTTAGGTGAATATGCAAAAGCAAAAATAACTGAGTTTTATGAAAAGACGGGAATTAAATTAAAAGCTGAAATAGAGCCAGGAACATTTATAGTAGCAAATTCTGGCTACTGTGTGACAACTGTAATTGACAAAAAAGATACAGGAACAGACGGCCTTAACTTTGTGCTTTTAAACGGGGGAATGGAAATTAATGCAAGGCCTTTGATGTACGCCTCTAAACATCCTTTCTATGTAGTAAGTAAAGAGCACGGTTTGAAATCTTCTGAGTTTAATGAGGAAGATAAGAAGTCCTCTTATAAAGCAGTAGTAGTAGGAAGATGCTGTGAAAGTGGAGACTCGCAATGCTTAGACGAGAACGATACCCCAATTGAATGCGCTATGATTGAGCCTGAAATAGATGATTTGATGGTAATAGGCGGTACAGGAGCGTACTGCTCTTCAATGACTCCTTTTAACTACAACTCTCACCAACAAATTGCAGAGATTATGGTTAAAGAAAATAAAGAGCAAGTTGTTATTAGAAAAAGACAATCTTTAGAGCAAATTGTTGCTAATGAGATATAGGCTTAATTGATAAGTAAAAAAAGAAAGAGACACATCGTTTGGATTGTGTCCCTTTTTTGTTGCAATTATACTCAAACATTGGTTTGGCTAATAGTTTTAGCAAGCATTGCTTTGATGATTTTTGAAGTAGTTTGCCTTTAATGTATGTTTCTCAAATGCTTAACTGTTACTTCGAGAGAGACCTATTAATGCACCTACACTTCCTGAAATTATATCTCTATACATTGATATTGTAACAGAGTTTGAAGAGCTTGCTACAATTAATTCACTAAAATTTCTCACAACTAACATGGTTATCAAACAAAAAACACATACTACTATAAGTGTAATGATTTGCACATTAGTAGTTATAATGTTTTCACCTGATTTTTCATCTGCTTTATACGCTTGCACGTCAATTACTTCGTTAACCTCGGGTTTATTATCACTGAGTTTTGATGTGATAATTTCATCTTTTTGAGCGCTAAATCCAATTGTATTTTTATTAGGTTTTACAATAAGATTTCTTTTTTTTAGCTTAAAATCTGATGCAGATACCATACTCATTAAATAGCCAAAAATTGAACTTAAAGCTGTTCTAAATACGATGTCAATTTGGGTAAGACCTTCGTTTGTGGTCTCGACAAAAAGTGAAAAAGCAGATTGAAAAAGCAAGATTGCCAAAATAACAATAAGTCCTGTAAATGCAAAAGTTTTACTGCTAATATTTAACAATGGGTTATTATTTTTTTTCATACTACACCATTCATTTCTAATTTTATGGTCAAGCCACTACAAAATCAAAACAAATCTCTGCTAAAAAACTCGCTAATA
>CAYJEZ010000010.1:13748-34826 GCA_964369215.1 uncultured Eubacteriales bacterium | reverse complement strand
AACATTTCACTTTTTATATCAATATGTACCTGAAGTGTCAAAAATAATTCCTGACTCTTCTTTATGCTTAGAAGTTGCAACTTTTTTGTTTAATAGCTCTAAGTAAAGATCTTCATCTAATGGAAGTTCAACAGAAGTGTTTGTCCAAGAAGATAAATGCATAGCATTTGAAAGTGTTAAGCCGTTAATACCTTCTTTTCCGTCTGCTACTAGAGGCTCGCCTCTTAAAATATTAGCAGCAAAAGCATTTACAACGCCTTTATGTTGTGGGTTCTCACCATCTGTCTCAACAGTAATAACTTCCATTTGTGGCCCTTTAAAGCCTTCAGTAGCTATTTTTGTATACTCTGTTAATTCTTGCTCTAATTTGTAAAGTTTTAGCTCTGTTTTATCACAAACTAGCTTACCTTTATCAAGAGTTACTTCAAATCTATTTGTTCCAGGATAATCACCTGTAGTAGTGATGAATACACCTGTAGCTCCGTTAGGATACTCTAAGTATGCAGTAACATCATCTTCAACTTCTATATCATGCCATTTGCCCTCGTGAACAAAAGCAGTAACTTTTGAAGGCATTCCGCAAATCCATTGTAACAAATCAAGGTTGTGTGGGCATTGATTTAAAAGAACGCCTCCGCCTTCTCCAGCCCAAGTTGCACGCCATGCACCTGAATCATAATAAATTTGAGTTCTGTACCAGTCTGTAATAATCCAGTTAACTCTTCTTATCTCACCAAGCTCGCCTGATGCTATTATCTCTTTCATTTTTCTGTAAACACAGTTTGTCCTTTGGTTGAACATCATAGCAAAAGTTTTGCCTGCTTTTTCAGCAACTGCATTCATCTCTTTAACTGCTTTTGTATAAACTCCAGCAGGTTTTTCACACATTACATGTATTCCTTTTTCAAGAGCTTTTATAGCTAATGTAGGATGCTGATAGTGTGGTGTAGCAATAATAACAGCGTCTATGTCACCGTTATCAATAAGGTCGTTACCCTCTTCAAAAATTTGCACGCCTTCAGCTAAATTTTCTTTACACCAGGTTCTTCTAGTTTCGTTTCTGTCTGCTACTGCTGTAATTTCAATCTCAGGAGAAGCACCTTTTAACATGTACCCAGCATGGCCTGTACCCATGTTACCCATTCCGATAATTCCGAGTTTTACTTTGCTCATAATTAATCTTCCTTTCAAATTTGCATTTTATTATTTATAACCTCTTGCTACCAGATTTTTATAACTTGTTTCAATTGCATCAAACGCACTGCCTACGCATCTATCTTGCTCTACTAAGGCATATTTAGTTTTACCTAACTCAACTAATTTTTTAAGAATACCATCAAAGTTCATGTTACCCTCAAAAACTGGAGCCATAATTTGCTCTCTAGCTCCATATGTAGTTGCCATATCTTTTAAATGCACGCAAGGTATTCTATCTTGTAAGCGCTCTAGCCACTCAATAACGTCACAACCTGCTTTTTGAACCCAGAAAGTATCTAAAGTAAGACCCATTAAATCTGAGCTTATTTCATCTAAAATTACATCTAACATATATTTGCCATTGCTTAATTTAGCAAACTCAAAATCATGGTTATGATACATAAATAATTTGCCCGCTGCTTTAATTTTCTCAGCTGCTGGTAAGTAATCCTCTGCAAATCTTTGAATAAATTTTTCATCTCTATATTTTCCAGGAATTCCGCCAATACCAACATAATCAGCACCTAAAATGTTATGCTCTTCAATAAGTTTATCAGTATCGTTAAGTACTCTGTCTGGGTTTGAGTGAGTTAAAACAATTTTGAGGTTGTTTTTATCACAAATACTTCTAATAATCTTAGGGTCGATAGGTCCTACACCTGATACTTGAACTACCTCATAACCCATTTGTGATACTTTTTCTAAAGTATACTCCATGTCTTTTTCAGTTTGCAAAAAATCTCTTAAAGTGTAAAGCTGTGCACCGATTTTCATTTTAATACAACTCCTTTAATATTTTTCTTTACTTTAATACTACTATGTCGTAAAAACACAACATAGTAGTATTATAATTGATTTTATTAAATTTGTAAATGTAATAATTACATTTTTTATATAATATTATCCTTTTACTGCTCCAACCATAACGCCTTTTACAAAGTATTTTTGTAAAAATGGATATAAGCATAATATAGGTGCAGTAGCTACGACTATTGTAGAATACTTAATAGTCTCTGAAATTTGCTCAACGTCTTGTGCTGATGCACCCTCTAGCATGCTATTTGTATCGTTAGCAATAAGAATTTCTCTTAATATTAGCGATAATGGGAATAAACTTCTTTCTCTTAAGTAAATAAATGCACCAAACCATGAGTTCCAATGTCCAACACCATAATATAATATTAATACAGCAATTGTTGCTTGTGACAAAGGTAAAAATATTTTAAATAAAATTGTAAAATGGCTTGCTCCATCAAGGTGAGCGCACTCCTCAAGGTCTTGTGGAATAGACATAAATGATGTACGTAAAATAATCAAGTTAAATGTGCTTATAGCACCTGGAATAATTAACGCCCATAATGTATTTAACATTCCAAAGTCTTGAACATTCAAGTAACCTGGAATAAGTCCACCACCAAAGAACATAGTTATTATTATCATAATCATTGCATATTTTGTTATAGCTTGATCTCTTCTTGATACAAAATAAGCTCCTAATGCAGTTAGTGTAATATTAATAACAACTCCTACAATTGTAACAAATAATGTATTGCCATAGCCTGACAAAATCGAAGGATTTTCTACAACTGCCTCATATGCTGCTGTACTAAAACCTGCAGGCCATAAAAGCAGTCCAGTATGTGCCATAAAAAGTGACGCATTACTCAAAGAAGCTGAAACAACATATATTAAAGGATAAATTGTAATAACCATTAAAAATACCATGAAAAGTACATTCACTATATTAAAAATTCTTTCACCAACTGAGTCTTTAATTTTTGTACTTGCTTTTGCCATACTCTTTATCCCTCCTTACCATAAAGCTGTCTCAGTTAATTTTCTACTTAAAGTATTAGCTAGCCCTAATATAATTAAGTTAATTACTGAGTTAAAAAGCGTAATTGCTGTTGAAAAGCTAAATTGAGCTTGTATAAGTCCTACTCTATATGCAAATGTAGAAATAACGTCAGCTACATCATATGTTTGTGGATTATACAACAACATTATTTTTTCAAATCCAACATTCATAACATTACCTAAACGTATAACAAGCATTGTCATTATAGTAGGTATAATTCCAGGTAAAGTAACATTCCAAGTTTGTTGCCATTTATTAGCACCGTCAATTCTTGCGGCTTCATATAAATCTTGGCTAACACCAGTTAGTGCGGCTAGATAAATAATAGAACCATAACCAACCTCTTGCCAAATTCCTGAAATAATATAAGTCGGAACAAAATATTCAGAATATAAAAGCATCGTAACAGGCTCATCCATTACACCTATGGCTACCAAAAATTGTGTAATAAAGCCATTATCTCGTGTAAAAGTATGTACCATACCACAAATAACAACCAAAGAAACAAAGTGTGGCATATAGCTTATTGTTTGAACAGTTCTTGAAAAAATTCTACTTTTTAGCTCGTTTAATAAAATAGCTAAAATAATTGGCGCAGGAAACGCAAATAAAATAGATGTTAAACTGATGTTTATTGTATTAAATACAACTCTTTCAAAGCTAGGGTCATTAAAAAACCTAGTAAAATTGTCAAAACCAACCCAAGGAGACTCCATAATTGGAAGGCCGGGTATATAATTCATAAAAGCTATTATAATTCCATACATAGGTTTATAATGGAAAAGAACGTAGTATGCTAGAACTGGAAGAAACATTAGATACAAAACTGGATTACGTCTTATATCAAATCCTACTTTTTTAATAAACGACAACTGCGCATAAGGTGTTCTTATAGCTTTTGTTCCTGAAGGGATATTTGTTTTTGCCATTAAAGTCATTCACCTTTCTAAATATAGATTCGCTTAGTAAAACGAGTATGTTTTCAAATTGTTAGTTATAAATAAAACAAGTGTAAAAAAAACAAATTTTAAGTTTAATTTGCCATACTCTTAATCAAAAATAATCGCCATATGTTATATAAAATACATGGAATATATAATATAATTTATAGCGATAAAATTAAATAAGCAATTTGAAAACATACTTGTTTTTAACTTTGATATATGGCATTTCCTCTATATATTAGAGGAAATGCCTATATCTTAAAAATATGTTTTCAAAAATTATCTAGCATTGTATCTTGTTAAAGCATCATTTCTAATTTGAGTTGCTCTAGTTAAACCAACACTCTCTAAATTTGCTACAAAACCATCGAACTCAGCTTCTATATCTATTGTTCCCATTATTGCACCAGTTACAAACTCATCTCTAATAGTATCCATAGTTTGTTTAATTGCTGCGTACTCTGAAGCTTCATCAATTGTTGGAGTGATAGGTGGTACAATATGGTCAACAGCATTTGTTCCGCCCCATGTCTCAACTGCAAGTTTTTGTGTATCTAATTGGATATATTGATCAAAATACTCTTGTCTTTGTCTCATAGGTCCTGAATAAGCTGATCTTGCATACATTCTTAAAGCCTCTGCAATAGTCCAATCTGGGTTGTTCATAACAGCATCTGTATATGTTGGGTAACCATCTATCATCTCATAAGACTCACCCTCTACACCGAAGTTGTAAACCAGTTCACCTTGCTCTGTGTAACCCCAGTTAGTCCACATCATTGCAACATCTTGGTTCTCACTTCTTGCGCTAATACCAAAAATAGAATAGCCAAGCTCCATCGGAAGTGCTTGTTGAGCTAAGAATGGTGTCTCGCCCTCTTCCATTACAGGATATGTAACAGGAAGAATTTCAATATCAAGACCTGATTCGTCAATAGCTGCAAGCCATTTACCAATACCAGAACCTGTGTAGTCACAAGTTGCACCAACCTCGCCACCTAAGAAAGCAGCGTCAAACTCTGTAGCTGTTGTAGTAACAAAGTTAGGGTCAATCAGACCTTCTTCATACCACTCGTTCATTTTTAATAAGAATTCTTTAAATTGAGGTGTTGCAGGACCAAACTCGATAACGCCGTCATCATTTACATAATAATCGTCGTCTGTCTCCCATGCGCCTACTAAGAAACCTTGGCTAAAGAAAGCTAAAGCACTTTGGTCAACCATTAAAGGAATTTCTGCACCGATTTCATCTCTGAAAGCGATTAACATTTCTTCCCAATCTGCAATAGTCTCAGGCATATCAAGGCCTACTTGCTCTAACCAATCTCCTCTTACCATAGGTCCGTAGAAAATTGTTAAATCTTGATCTTGAGGTGCTCTTGTAAATGCAACACCAAAGTAGTCGCCGTCGTCAGTTTTAACTGCTTTGTCAATTTCTGGATATGTCTCTAAGTATGCGTTCCAGTCTGCTAGGTATGTATCCATGTAATCGTTTACAGGCATAAGAATTTGATTTTGGAATGCAGCTGCAGGTCCGCCTGGATAGTTTAGCCAACTTGAGTTAATAACGTCAGGGTGGTCTCCACTTGCTATCATTAGGTTAAAAGGCTCGTTACCTTGTCCTGCTGGTGGATGCTCCCACTCAATTGTAACACCTGTTAACTCTTGTACGTGTTGGTAAAGTGGAGTATCATTAAATGTCTCAACACCAAAAGAGGTGATCTCTGTAGGTAAGCTGTCCCAAACGCTAATTGTTGGGTTGCCCTCTAGTGGGTATACAGGTGCGCCACTAGACATATCTTCTGTCTCATCGTCTCCGCCCTCGTCATCTGTTGCAGCAGAACTCTCTGTACCTGCATCAGGTGTAGATGATGTGTCGTCAGCTGGCTCTGATGTACAAGCAACTGCAGATGCTGCTAGCATAGCTGCTAGAATTAATGCTAATGCTCTTTTCATTATTGTGCCTCCTAAAATAAATAAATATTATTATTACAGCTTTATGATAAAATTAGTTGAACAGGATACTATATAAAAATATCTATTCACTTTCCATCATTCTGTAATCGTTTAACTTAAGCTGTATGCACAATATATTAGCATAGTATTATAAAAAATGCAATACTTTTTATAAAAAAAACAAATTTGTAAACTTTATTGTAATATTTACATAACAAAATGTTTATATTTAACTACTTTGTGAAAATAGATAATTACCTGAACCTAACTCGATTTTTTCTATAGAATAAGGCAAATTTATAATAGCTTTCGTATTTGCAGGAATTACAACTTTAAGCTCAAAACCGTTTTCTCCTATTTTCCACTCGCTTGATATTTCTCCATACACACTGTTAAATTTTGCACTAACTTCACTAAATCCTTTAGTTAAAATAGGTTTAATTTCAAACTTTTTATAACCTGCTTCTAATATACTAATACCAGCTACTTTTTCATATAGCCAACTACCAATCGAGCCATATGCATAATGATTAAGTGAATTCATACCAGCTGTTTCAAAACTACCATCTGGTAAAATCGAGTTCCAACGCTCCCAAATAGTAGTAGCACCCATTTTAACAGAGTAAAACCAAGATGGATAATCTTCTTGCAAAAATATTTTTGTAGCTAATCCATGTTCACCATTTTCACTTAGACAGTGGCACAAATAAGGGGTGCCTACAAATCCTGTACAAAGATGGTCGTTCTTCTCGCTAAGTTTTTTTTCAAGTGTTTCAACAATCTTCTCTTTATAACAATCTTTAACTAAATTAAAGTGTAGCGCTAAAACGCAAGATGTTTGAGTTTCACTAACTAGCCTACCATTTTTAGTTACGTATTCATCATTAAATTTTTCTTTTACCGAGTTATAAAGTTTTTTGTACTTATTTGCTTCTTCATCATAGCCCAAAATCTCAGAAGCTTTGTACAAATTCTCTATTGATTTTATATAATAAGCATTAGCAATAAAATATATGTCTGTTGCGCCGTGTATGCTTTGCCCGTCAAGAGCAAGCCAATCTCCAAAATGAAAACCTGATTGCCACAATCCGTTTTCTTCTGTTTTACTTATAATATACTCAACCCAATCTTTCATGCTATTGTACTGCTCATAAAGAACCTCTTTATCTCCATAAACGTTATAAAGGGTCATCGGAATAATAGTGGCTGCATCTGCCCATGCACACGACGCACCTTGCTTACCCAATGCATTTGGTATAACATGTGGCACTCCAATTTTCATGTTTTGGTCTGCATATAAATCTCTTAGCCACTTTTTAAAAAATAAAGCAGTATCGTAGTTATACATTGCAGTTGAAGCAAAAACTTGTGCATCTCCTGTCCAACCTAGTCTCTCATCCCTTTGTGGGCAATCGGTAGGAATATCCAAAAAGTTACCCTTTTGCCCCCATCTAATATTGCTTTGTAATTGGTTAACTAATTTATTGTCGCTTGTAAAGTAACCTGTTTGCTCCATATCAGTATGCATTACACAAGCAGTGTAGTCATCAATATTAATATTGTTGGCACCTACAATTTTAATATATCTAAAACCATGAAACGTAAACAGAGGCATAACTGTTAAGCCTACTTTGTTTTCATTATATATGTATGTATCTGTACACTTTGCACTACGCAGATTTTCTGTATAAAAATTTCCATCTTTATCAAGCGTCTCTGAGTGGTAAATTTCTAGCTTACCCGATGTAGAAATAGGTAGCTTAATTTTTGGAAGACCTGTTAAATTTTGTCCAAAGTCAATTACTTGTTCTCCTTTTGGGGTAATTATCAATTCTTTTGCTTTAATCTCTTCTATTACCTTTACAAAGCCACACTCTTGAGATACTAATTTTCCTATTGTAGTTGAAGGAGTAAACTCTACAGCGTTTGAAATAAATTCTATTTCACTCGTGAAGTCAGTTGTCTCACCATGGTAAATCTCACTGTATTTAATTTGACTTTTATACACCTTAAAACTCTCATCTGTGCTAATTACTTCTACTTCTCCATCTTCATATTCAAGCCTTAGCATTGCTAAAACAGCTACTCTGTCCCCATATAAATTATATGTTGAATTTAGACCAAACACACCTTTATACCAACCATTGCCTAGCGTTATTTCTAAGTTATTTTCAGAGCTTACCAACTGTGTAACATCATAAGTTTGGTACATTAGTCTTTTATTATAAGAAGTATATCCAGGTGGCATTATGTTTTCAGTTACTTCTTTATTGTTAAGCATTATTTCATAAACACCACAAGCAGTAGCATAAAGTTTTGCTTTTTTTATTTTTTTAATTATATTGAAATCTTTTATAAAAAGAGGACAAGTAGTCTCTTCTTGGTCAAATTCATGTGTAATAAACATTCCTTGCCAGTCACTTTTATTATAAACGGCTGTCTCAAAATAGCACTCCACTGTGTCATTTTCATTTTTATTGTCCCATACAGATACTTCTACATCATATCTATTAAAAGAATGTAGTTCGTCGCCCTTATATTCAATGTATAAGCTTTGCTCTGATAATACTTTACCACTATCCCATACAATATCGTTTTTGTACTTAACTATAATTTGGTAAGCAGTTTGCATTACTTCTTTTTTATCTGAGCTAATTTTCCACGAAAAACGTGGAGCCGGAGTATCTACAGCTATAGGGTTGTTTTGATAATTAACTTTCAAATCAAATACTTTCATACTCTATCCCTCTCAATAATAAGATTGGGTTGTGAGAAAGAAAACTCACAACCCATAAAATGAATATATTTTATAATTCAACCATCCAAAGACCATGCAAATTACAATATGCATATACTGCTATTGCTTTATCATCTATAATGCTAAACTTAGCACATGGAGTTTCGCCAATTTTTAACGCTTTTCGTTGTCCGCCTTTTTCTGTTTGCAGATAAATGAATGAAATGTAATGAGCCTCTTCCATTGGATGCAACACACTTCCTACACATATCTCAATAATGCCATCTTCGCATTTTACATCTGGCAAATGCTTCTCTTGAGCTGCATCAACGGTATTAGGTGTAAGCTCTTTCATTTGCTCACCACAACACACTACTGGTACTAGTTTATCATCAATCATACCGATAAGATTTTTGCAATGTTCACAAATAAAAAATTTTTGGTTTTTTGTCATGATAGTCACCCTTTCACATAAACAATATACTTATTACTTTACTATAATAATTTTATTATGAATTAATCTTACTTAATTATAGCTTTTTAAATCAATTTTGTCAATCTGTATAAATATATTAAATTATTGAATATTATTATATCTATTTTAACACTTCTCACAAAGCTAATATATAAATTGTAAAATAGAAAGGTATGTTCATGACTGTTATAATTTTTGCAAACCAAAATTAAGTCGTCTCAAAGTTTCTTCTTTGCCTAATATTGTTAAAATTTCCATTGCACCGCCCGGAGTAACAGTTACACCTGCCGCTGCAATTCTAACCGGCCATAATAGTGTACCATTTTTAACCTCAAGTTCTGTAGCTAAGGCTATTAATCTCTCGTGTATTACTTCTATAGTCCACACATTTAACTCTTCTAAAGCTTTAATAGCTGAACTTAACATTAGAGGTGCATTATCTAAGTTTGCTTTACTTTTTTTGTTAATAAATAAATCTTTTTCATACTTCGGTAAATCTTTAAAGAAGTGGATTAAATTAGGTATATCCTTAAATTTTGTTATTCTAGGCTTTAGTATCATATCTAATACTTCAAAGTTTATCTCTTTTTCACCAAAAATCTCTTCATAGTATGGTAATGCATACTTTTTAAACTCAAAAGCATCCATTGCCTTAATATATTCTCCGTTTAACCATAGTAATTTATCATAATCAAATACAGCAGGTGATTTACTTATTCCTCTTACATCAAACGCCTTTATAAGCTCTTCTAAACTAAATTTTTCAGTATTATCTTTTGGAGCCCACCCAAGCAATGCTATATAATTAGTAATAACTTCAGTCAAATAACCTTCTTCAATTAAATTATTAAATCCTGTTGAGCCATGGCGCTTAGATAATTTAGATGTACTGCCATCTTCATTTTTACCCATAATCAAAGGTAAATGAACATAAGTAGGCTCTTCCCAATCAAAAGCTTTATAAAGCAATGTATACTTAGGGGTAGAGGTTAAATATTCCGACCCCCTTACAACATGCGTAATTTTCATTAAATGATCGTCAACAACATTAGCAAAATTATATGTCGGGTAACCGTCTGATTTTAATAGAACTTGATCTTCTATCTCTTTATTCTCTATAGTTATTTCACCATAAACACAGTCTGAAAAACTTGTCGAACCATCAGTAGGTATTTTTTGCCTAATAACATAAGGAGTTCCTTTATCAAGTTCTGCCTTAATAACTTCTCTACTTAAATCTCTACAATGTCTATCGTATCCACCAAAACTTCCGTCACTGTGCAAGCTATCTAGCCTGTCTTTTGTACAAAAACAGTAGTAAGCCTCGCCTTTTTCTACAAGCTCAACAGCATATGGTTTATACATCTCCATTCTCTCGCTTTGTACATAAGGTCCAAACTCTCCACCAATGTCAGGTCCTTCATCATATTTAAGACCAACTTGAGCTAAAGTGTCATATATTATCTCTGTAGCTCCTTCAACCAAACGCTCCCTGTCTGTGTCTTCAATTCTAAGTACAAAGTCTCCACACTCTGACTTAGCTACTAAATACTCATATAAAGCTGTTCTTAAATTCCCTACATGCATCATGCCTGTTGGGCTTGGAGCAAATCTTGTCCTAATTTTATTCATCTATCTTTTCAACCTTTCAATTATAAGTTATAATATTAATTCAAATTCTGTCATATACTAATTTAAGTACTCTAAATATTCTTCAAGACACATATCTAAGTCATTCATCGCTACTGCGTGTTCTACTCCTACATATCTATAATGCCATGGTTCATAATTAATTTTAGTTATATCTACTTTATCACTAGGGTATCTTAAAATAAACCCATAATTTTCTGCATTTTCACTTAACCAAGTAAATTCTTTTGTCCCTTCAAATTCATAGTTTACATAATTAAAGTCTACTGCCATTCCTGTATGGTGTTCACTGCTTCCGGGTAACGCAATTGTTTGAAGTGCATTTGCTCTAGCCTCGTCTTGTGTCATTCCGTAATCCCTCATTCTATTGTTAGTAGCATTAGTCAATATCTGCTCTTGCAATTCAATACTTCTATACCCTGAAGCAATCCATAAGCTCATACCAGCATTTGAGGCATCGTTCATCATAGCTGCTAATTCAGCATATATGCGCTCATCTACACTTTCAGACCCATATGAGGCTTGGGTGAAGCTATAACCCTCAGGCAATGAATTATCTACATTTACCAAAAGCAAGTTCCAAGGAGGAACGAACGGAGTTGGCTCTGGGGTAGGTATAGGAGTAGGGGTTGGAGTTGAAGTAGGTTGAACCTCTTCACTACTTTCATCTTCTTCACCACTATCTTCTTCTGCTTTAGAACTCTCAGTAGGTTTCGGAGTTATTTCAGTTTGAGGGTCTCCCCCCACAGGTTGTGTATTATCTTCATTAAAAATAGAGTTCCCAATAAAAAGAGCTAATATTACTACTAATAATATTACTATTAATAACAATAAAGGACTTTTTCTTTTAATAGTTTTTCTTCTTCGAGTTCTTCTGTTTTTATTTGTGTATCTATTATCACTCATATTATACCTTTCAATTAATGGGTATGTTTACCCGACGATAATCTACATAATACGATATTATTTTGTTTTCGTCAAGTCATTAAAGGAAGATAATATACTATTAGTTAGGTAATATACTCTATTTTTAATTTATAGTTATGTTTTGAACCAAAGTGTTTTCTATCAATAGTTTCTCTCCCATTTTATTTTAGAAAGGAAACTGCTATGAAAAAAACAGTTTTTTGTCTCGGAGAAAAAAATGAATACATTAATTACTACAACGCCCTAGTAAAATGTGATGCAAAACCAATTTTTAATATAAATACCACCAACGCTTATGAGTGTGACTGTTTACTGTTACTAGGTGGAGATGATGTCAACCCAAAGTTATATGGCGAGACTAACACTCATTGCATCGGTATTGACGACAAAAGAGATGAAATAGAAATTCAGCTTATTAAACTATTTTCTGAATTGAACAAGCCAATTTTAGGCATATGCAGGGGGATTCAAATTTTAAACGTTGCCTTTGGCGGCAGTTTAATTCAACATATTGATGAAAGCGAACGTCACTCAAGACGCTTAGATAAAAAAGATAAAATTCATAAAATAATTACTACATCAAGCAATTTTTTATCCTCTTTATATTCTCACGAATTTTACGTTAACAGCGCACACCACCAAGCAGTAAAAAAAATATCAGATGAATTTAATATATTAGCTTACTCTGACGACAGAGTTATTGAAGCTATAATGCACAATAATAAAAAAATAATTGGATTGCAATGGCACCCCGAGAGAATGTTTGCAGAATTTTATAAAAAAAACAGAGTAGACCCTTCTTTAATTTTTAAGTACTTTTTATCTCTTTAGTTTCTATAAATATATTATGTGATAATTTTCACACTCATCACAATCCTCCAAAAAATTCTAATGCCACTGTTAAGTTAAAATGATGAAAAATCTATTTTTAATGGAATGAAAGCGTTTTTTTCTTTTTCCTCATATTAATATAACAAAGCCAATTAATAGATTTTCATCTTTAAAAATTTTAGTTTTATAGACATTAAATAATTCTTAAATTAATTAATTTTATGGTCTGCTATAACATTTTCTCCACTCCAAATTTTTTCTGCACTTGTCTTCTCATCTGGTGAACTCCAAAAAACATTGTCTTCTGACAGTCCTAATGGCAAAAATGCTAGAGTAGCCATATACACACTTGCATTAGATATATAACTCTCAGCTAAAAGTGGCTGATAACCATACAGACCTATGTTTAATATTCCGTCTTCACGGTAAGTATTAGGTGTCTCTAAAGTCTTTTTTATCACCTTTGTAAGTGCACATCGTGCCATTGCTGGGCTTACCTCGGCTGGTAACATCTCCCACAAAGCACATTGAGCCAATGACTGAAACGCTCCACATCTATAAGTAATAGACCTACCTATTGGAGGAAAAGAACCGTCCTCTCCTATCGTCAATTCTTGTGTTCTTGCGTGCCTTACAAATCTTTTTAAATATTTTTCGCTTTCTTCAGCACTTACAAGTGTGCATTTTGACTTAATATTAGAAAACATAATAGACAATTGGGCAATAAAAGGCTGTATTACATAGCTGTTATAATAATCATCGGCAAAGTGTGGTCCGTCTTTGTATTTACCGTCGCCTATATACCATTGGTCGTGTTGTTTTAAGGCGTAGTCTATTCTCATAATATCATAGTCTTTCTCTCCTAATGCAAACAACGCCGCCTCAACCATTGCAGAAAACAAAAGCCAATTGTTAAATCCAGGCTTTGTGTTTCTTGTTATTTTTAAGCATTTTATCAAATTTGTTTTTACTTCAATATCTAATTTGTCTATCAGTTCAGTAGGTGCTCTAAGCAGTGCAATTCCTAAAAAAGCTGTGTCTACCACCCATTGGTTACCATTAGTTTTATAATCAAAACCAAATACACCAAAATCTTTTGACTTCGGATTTGTAGCACTTGCTATTGCATCTCTTGCAAGTTGTGCAAACTCTAACCTTAATTTTTCTTCATTTGGGTCTAGTGCTTCTTTTTCTATCCAAGGAGCTAAGCCTTGTAATACCCTACCTAAAATTTCTACTACAAAAAAGTCATGTTTCCCCTCTCTGTTTATCTCTAATGGTACATCACTTAAAAGAGTTTCATTTTTTATATGCTCTAATACAGGCCTTGACATTTCTGTAAGCTTTTTTATCCAGTATTTTCTTGTATTGTTCATTTTACAACTCCATTATATTTTAATTTTCATTTAACTTAAAAATAGTATAAAGCCTGTCTTGTTCAACTATCTTAAATTTTCAAGTAATTTTTTGTAGTTAATTCACTCTGAAAACATTTTAAAAGCAAGTGACATAGCTTTAACATAAATTTCACTTAATATCTGTTAGTGTCTTGAGTTAAATATCTATAGCAAACACTTATTACTAAGATAAGCTTTCAATAAACTTTTCATAGTCAATCAAATTCCGTTTTAATAATTCAGGTGTGTCAAGCTCATATGGACAATGTGCAGCACAATTGCCACAATTTATACAATCTTTTATCTTATCCATATCTGCCTTGCCTTTATCTGAAACAAAGTTTTTAGTAGGAGCACGACGAAGAAGAAGTGACATTCTAGCCATCATAGGAATGTTTATATCAGCAGGACATGGTAGACAATAACCGCAACCCCTACAATATTCTCCACATAAATCTACTCTTTCTTTCTCTACAAAATCTTTTCTCTTACTATCCATAATAGGTTCATTCTCTTGATAAGAGATAAACTCGTCTAGCTCACTTTCTCTTTGTATACCCCAAATTGGTAATACATTATATTGAGCCAAAAAAGCATATGCAGTAGCCGAATCAATTATCAATCCTCCTGAAAGCGCTTTCATGCATATAAAACCAATGTTTTTTTCATTACATAGCTTAACAAGTTCAATCTCTTTTTCGTCTGCTAAATAGCAAAAAGGAAACTGCATAGTTTCATATAAACCCGAATTAACAGCCTCTAATGCAACTGGCATTCTGTGATTTGTTATTCCTATATGTCTAATTTTTCCCTCAGCTTTTAATTCAAGTAAAGTCTCATATACACCTGACCCATCGCCTGGTTTTGGACAAAAAGAAGGGTTGTGCAACTGATAAATATCAATATAATCAGTTTTAAGCATATTTAGACTAGTCTCTATGTCTTTTCTAATCCCCTCAGCATTAGTAGACGGAGTTTTTGAAGCTATTATTATTTTATCTCTAACATCGCTTAAAGCATATCCTATTTTTTCCTCACTATCAGAGTAACCTCTTGCTGTGTCAAAAAAATTAACCCCATTATCGTACGCTTTTCGTAGTATAGTTTTAGCCTCGTCAAAACTAACTCGTTGAATTGGAAGTACCCCAAATCCATTAAAATTAACCTCTATATTTGTTTTACCGAGTATAATCTTTTTCATTTTTATTACTCCTTTCTAAGCAACTTTGAACCAATTATATCATATTTGATAATTAAAAGTAAATAATTATATTTATATAATAAAGGGCTTGCAACGAAATAATCGTCACAAGCCTTTTATTATTTTGCTATTATACCAACAACTACTATTAAAATCATTCAATCTCAATAGAGATTTTTTTGTTGTTTCTAGTTGCTGCCGCTCTCATAACAGTACGTATCGCTTTAGCAATTCTACCTTGCTTTCCTATTATTCTTCCCATATCGGTATCTGCAACATGCAAATGATAGACAATCACTGTCTCTGTGTCTTCAACCGAAACTACTACTTCATCAGGTTTCTCTACCAAACCCTGAGCAATAGATACTAATAAATCTTGCATAAAACATTCCCTTTCTTTAATATAAAAAGAAATTTTATATTTTAGTTAGTTACGCCATTCTTTTTAAATAGTGTTTTAACTATATCTGTAGGTTGTGCTCCTTTTGTCATCCACTCTTTAGCTTTCTCTGCATCTACTTTAACTGTAGCAGGCTCTGTCATAGGGTTATAGTAACCAATTTCCTCAATAAATCTACCGTCTCTTGGGTATCTTGAGTCAGCAACTACTATTCTGTAAAAAGGTTGTTTTTTTGCACCCATTCTTCTTAATCTAATTTTTACCATTTTAAAATCCTCCAAATTTTATTTTAAATAAATTTATATATTATCCAATTAATTTTGGTAATATTACTACATCTCCATAGGGCCGTTAAAAAGGTTTTTAGGTAGCCTTTTTTTACCCTTTTTGCCTGAAAACTGTTTCATCATCTTTTGTACTTGCTTAAACTGGTTTATAAGCCTGTTAACATCTTCAACTTTCATTCCAGAACCAGCTGCAATTCTTCTTTTTCTTTTTGCATCTATCACATCAGGTTTTGACCTCTCTAACGGAGTCATCGACAAAATAATTGCAGCGTTTCTGTCCATTATTCTATCGTCTATATCAACATCATCAAGGTTTTTAACGCCCGGAATTTTTTGTAATATACCTTTAATAGGTCCCATTTTTTTAACTTGATTAAACTGCTCTAACATATCGTTAAAGTCCATTTTATTCTCAAGCATTCTCTGAGCGGCTTGTTCAGCTGATTTTTCATCCATTTTACTCTGAACATCTTCAATAAGCGTAAGCACATCGCCCATTCCAAGAATTCTACTTGCCATTCTATCAGGGTGAAAAACCTCTAGGTCGCCAATCTTCTCACCTGTACCACAAAACTTAATAGGCTTTCCTGTTACTGCTTTAATAGATAATGCCGCACCACCTCTTGTATCACCATCAAGCTTTGTTAAAATAACGCCTGAAATCTCTAATTTCTCATCAAAGCTTTTGGCAACATTTACAGCCTCTTGACCCGTCATAGAGTCAACAACCAGTAAAATGTCGGTAGGGTTTACAGTGTCTTTAATTCGTTTTAACTCATTCATCAAAACTTCATCAATTTGAAGTCTACCTGCGGTATCTATAATTACAAAATCATTGCCATAGTCTTTAGCGTGTGCAATTGCCTCTTTAGCTGTTTGAACAGGGTCTTGAGTTCCTTTTTCAAACACTTGTGCATTCGCTTTTTCTCCAACTATTTGTAACTGTTTTATAGCTGCTGGCCTATAAATATCTCCAGCAACTAATAAAGGTCTATGACCTTGAGATTTTAGCATTGCAGCAAGTTTTGCGGCATGAGTAGTTTTACCTGCTCCTTGCAAACCACACATCATAATAATGTTTGGAATTGTACTTGTAGTGTTAAGTCTCTCTTGCGCGCCACCCATTAAAGCACAAAGTTCTTCATTAACAATTTTAATAACCATTTGTGCCGGGGTTAAGCTCTCCATAACTTCTGAGCCTACAGAGCGCTCTGTAACAGTAGCAGTAAAGTCTTTTGCTACTTTATAGTTAACATCTGCCTCAAGAAGTGCTAGTCTTACTTCTCTCATAGCCTCTTTAACATCAGCCTCGCTTAACTTGCCCTTACCTCTTAACTTTTTAAACGAGTTGGCAAGTTTATCTGCTAGTCCTTCAAACGCCATAATTACCTCCTATTAAGTAAATAGTTAAACTTCACAATAAATAATATTATGTTATAAGCTCAATATGTTTTAACATAACATCTAATTGCACCATTATGTCTTTATCAGTTGTTTTTTCTTTTATATTGCAAATGCTATTTTTTATAACATTTATATTTTTTTGAGTCTCATTAAATTTATATAGTAAATTTAACTTACTCTCTATATCTGTTAGATGATTTTGAGACCTTTTTATACTGTCTCTTACCCCTTGCCGTGTTATACCTCTATTTTCAGATATTTCAGACAAAGATAAATCTTCATAATAATAGTCAAGCATTATCTCCTTCTGCTTTTCACCCAATGTATCTGAATAAAAATCAAGAAGAAGAGAAAAGTTCATGTCTTTAGCCATTTTACAAAAACCCTTTCACCTTGTAAAGTCTTTTACTTTACACCTCAACGATTATACTATATCTATATAGATATGTCAAGCATTAATTTAGATTTTTATTTTAGTATCAATTGACTTGTTATTAACTATATGGTAAAATTTTGTTAACAATTTAAGGTAAGGTAGGGGTAAAAATGGGAAAACGATTTAAAGAGAAACTTCAATACGAATTTGACAACTTAATGTCTAAAGGAACGATTGCTTTAGTAGGTATTTTGTTTCTCGCTACAACTGCTGTTATTGTATTGGCTGGTATAATTGGATTTTTATTTGGCGATGGTGCTATATCAGACAATATATGGGCAAGTATAATGCATACAATAGACGCTGGCACAATAACAGGAACCGACACTTCAGATATATCTTTTTTAGTTTTAATGAGCATTGTAACTCTTTGTGGATTATTTGTAACAAGTATATTAATAGGTATTATTACAACAGGTTTTGAAGAAAAATTACAGTCTTTAAAAAAAGGAAATTCAAAAGTAATAGAGAAAAACCACACTTTAATTTTAGGTTTTAATGAAAGTATTTTCACCATAATATCAGAACTAATAATAGCTAATGAAAATCAAAAGAATGGTTGTATAGTTGTTTTATCTCCTGAAGATAAAGAAACTATGGAGACTGCTATTGCTGAGCAGATTACTGATTTTAAAACTACAAGAGTTATTTGCAGAACAGGAAATATCACTGACTTTAACTCTCTTGAACAATGTGCTATAGATTATTGTTCATCTGTCATTATAAATGAAACAATCGACTTTTTAACCGTAAAGGCAGTTCTAGCAGTTAATAGTTATTTTAAAGCAAGTAAAAAGAAGACTAATGCACATATTGTTGCAACTGTTAACAGTGCAGAAAACTACCAAGCTGCACTTATTGCAGGCGAGGGTAATGTTGAACTTGTTTTAGTGCACGACGCTATTTCAAGAATTATTGCTCAAACTTGCAGGCAACCTGGATTGTCTAACGTTCTTATTGAGCTTTTTGACTATGACGGAAATGAGTTGTATTTTGAAAACTTCCCAGAGTTATCAGGCTTTGATTTTAAAGATACTTTAAATCTTTTTAGAAAAGCTACTGTTTTTGGTTACAAAAGAGAAGGAAAGATTTATTTAAACCCACCAAAAGATACAAAATTAACTAAAGAAGACATGCTATTGCTTTTAGTTGAAGATGATGGAGTAGCAAAACCACAACTTAGCGATATCACTATATCAACTAAAGATTATATCAGCACGGCTTCAGTTAAAGATGAGCCTGAAAATATTTTAATATTAGGTATTAACGATAAATTGTATAAAATATTAAAAGAGCTAAACAACTACTTCACTAAAGGCTCTAAAATTACCATTGCACATGATGATGAATATGATTTATCAGAATTAAAATCACTTAAAAATATAGAAGTGATTTTTAATAAATGTGATACAAATGAACGAGCACAACTTAACGAATTAACTAAAGGTGATTTGCACCATGTTTTATTGTTGAGTAAAGATGATGACGATTCTGAAACATCTGATGCTATGACTTTACTGAAGCTAATTCATTTAAGAGATATAGCTCAAAAAGAAAATAAAACATTTAATATTACCAGCGAGATGAAAAACTCAGTTAATCAAAAACTCGCAAGAGTAGCAAATGTAAACGACTTGGTTATAGGCTCTGATATAGTAAACTTAATAGTAACTCAAATATCTCAAAGCAGAGATTTATCAATTGTTTTTGCCGATCTACTTAATGTAGAAGGCTCTGAGATTTATATTAGAAGTGCGCAAAATTATGTAATACTTAACAAGCCTGTTGATTTTTATACAATTACTGAAATAGCTATACAAAGAGGAGAAATAGCTATTGGCTACAAAAAACAACTAGGTCATACTTTTGAGATTGTTACAAGCCCAGATAAAGCGGAAAAAATCACCTTTACAAAAGACGACTATATTATTGTATTGGCAGAAGATTAACAGAAAAAAGTTGTCATACATATGTAAAATTCATAAAGAACCCTCTATCATATTCTGATTAAGAGGGTTCTTTATTAAAACCAAGATTATTAATTTTCCAACTCCTTTATTAGTTACTCAATTATTATCTTCGCTGAAGTTATCACTTCGTCTTTTAGCCATTGTAAATGTGGGTAATCTTTTAAGTTGTACAAATTATATATCATATTATAAATAGCTAATCGCTTATTAAAAAAGTCAATTTTAATCACCTCAAGCTTGCAATCATCAATATATGAATATATATCAATATAGTGCTTTAACTCAACGTAATTTTCGTCTTGCTCATTAGCAAACAAATGTGGCTTTCTTATCATTCTATCAATAATGTCAAAATCAAAATCTTTTGGAGCAATTATTGCTCTGTCGTAATCGATTATCTTTATTTTTCGTGTTTTAATATCATAAAAAATATTATCAAAGTGTAGGTCTGAATGTATAAGGCTTGCACTTTCTTTTTCTTTTAGAAACAGATTAAAGCGCTCGGTTGCTTTACAAATCAAATCATTCTCAAATTCAGTAAATACATCTTTAGGCAATAATTTTTTTGCCAACTTTACTTCATTCAAGTTATGTTGTAACCAATTTATCTCAGTTTGTTTTTTATTAGTAAGCCTTATAAAATCGCAAAGCTGAGCGATAATATGTCTTCTCTCATCTACACAAAGAGTATGCCATTTGCTATACAAATTTACCCCTTCAATCTTTTCAATAATAGAGTAAAATTGCTTATCTCCATATTCCTTTGCTAAATATATTCTAGGAACATACTCTCCTATATAAGTTTCAAAAAAAAGTTTTTCTTGCTCATATTTATCTTTATCACAATATATTTTTACAATATACTTATCTGCAACACTATACACTTCATTCGTAAATCCTATTTCTATTTTAGTAGCTACAGCATTTTCTCCAAACAATTTTATATTTTGCTTAATAATTTTTTCTATCATCAAATTAAATCTCCTACACCCAATACAGCCTTATTAATATAAACTTGCTCCATTATATGTCCTATATTCCCCTCACCTGCATATGCTTTTAAATCAAAAAAGTCCTTGTCAAGCTCAGACCAAAACAGTTCATTTTCATCTCCTATTATCCTAACACTTTTGTTAAGCTTACCTACATAAACCTCTACATAACAATCACTTAAATAGTACTTAAAATCCATTAAATGAGTAAGTAATATATCATCTTTTTTAATCGCCGTTTCTTCAAACAACTCCCTATATGCTCCATCAATCCCAAGTTCTTCATCTTCTATTTTGCCACCAACAAAATTTATCATTCCCTTGTAAGGTTCTTTCAACCTTTTACACATAAGCATTTTATCAGCGGTTTCATTAAAAACAACAATTACGTTATACCCTTTCATAAAATCCCTCTA
>CAYJEZ010000010.1:0-13648 GCA_964369215.1 uncultured Eubacteriales bacterium | reverse complement strand
CTTTCATAAAATCCCTCTAAATTAATAGCTTTCAAAACCTTTTACTGTCAATAAATAATCAAGGCTTTGTTTTAAAAGTTCAAATGGGTCGCCCTCCCATCGCTCTTGCTCTGTGTAACAATACTTCACTCCACACTTGTTGCAAGCCGTAAAAGTTTTGCTCCAATTTATACTACCTTGTCCTATAGGGCAAAGATTTTTAATATCTTCACCTTTATATTCTTTAAAATGTACTGCAGAAATTCTACCGGCATACTTCTCTATCATGTCTCCCGGGTTAATTCCTCCAGTATAGCAATGAAAACCGTCAAGACAAAGTAAAATATCTGTATTTTGCATAATTATATCTGTAGGAGAAATAGTATTAATCTCTCTAAACTCGTGGTTTCTCGGGTGAAAAGATAGCGTTAGCCCCAAACTTTTAAGCTTATCTGACAAATTTTGCAGAGTATCTGCAAAATTTCTGCACCCCTCTTCACTCATAAGCTCTTCAGGCACTCCGCTTAGAGTTAAATCTTCACATTTTAAAGTTTTACATAAATCAATATAATAGTTTTCATCTTTTAAAAACTCAGTGTAATAATCTTGAACTGAAACTGCAATAATGCCACTTTCATCTAAAGCTTGCTTTATCTCGTTTGCACTAACAGCTTTATCTATCCACTGAATTTGTGTGTATCTATATCCACTATCATATAACTTCTTAAAACTATCTTTTACTTCATTATATGTAGTTTGATATTTTTTTACGCTTGAAGACTGAACTCCAACTATTGTTTTATTTATCATTTCGCACCTTCACCTTTCTATATAAGAATAATTATTCAATCATAATCAATAACCTTAATATTAACTTTTTACTTATTTAAAAAATCTCTTAAAAATTTTTCAGGATTTTCAAGTATTCGTCTTGTTAAGGTATAATGCTCTGTACTTTTATAGTCTGTAAAATTCAAACCATTACAAGTAAATTCAAGTATGTCTGCATTTGGATACGCCATAAGTATTGGAGAATGAGTAGCTATAATAAATTGAGAATTATTTTCAACTAAATAGTCTATCTCTGCCATAAGAGACAACAACCGCCTAGGAGACAAAGCAGCTTCAGGCTCGTCTAAAATATACAACCCATTTCCGCTAAACCTATTTTTAACAAGCGCCATAAAACTCTCTCCGTGCGACTGGTTATGTAGCGACACCCCACCATAACTATTGATAATTGCTGGAGAAAAAGCAGGACTTTCGTCTAGCTCGTTAATATAAGACGCTACATTAAAGTAACTTTCAGCTCGTAAAAAAAAGCCATCTTTAGGCAGCTTAGATTTTACTAAAGTTAAATGTTTAAAAAGAGTTGAATGGGCATTAGCTGTCGAGAAATTAAAATTTTTCGTTCCTCCCTCAGGGTTAAATCCAAAGGCAACAGCAATAGCCTCAATAAGCGTAGACTTTCCCATGGCATTCTCACCTACAAAAAAGGTCACTTTATTTTTTAGCTTTATACTTTTATGCTCTATTAAATATTTAATAGCTGGTATTTCTTTTACATAGTTACCTTTTTCTATATCTTTTTTTAGAATTATTTCAGATACATATAAGTCTAACATCAAAACAAGCGCACTCTCCTTTTACTTAAAATATAGTCACTCAACTATTAAGACCTAATCTCTCTCAAGCATAAATTCATATATATAAGCAAATCAATATTTAACTTTTATCTTTTTCACTTGAGTTCTGTAGTGTTTTCTAAGTTGAGTAACTATATAAACACTGCCAATCTAATAAACAAATCTGTTCATAAGATTGGCAGTTTTTGTAGCAATAGTAAAGCAAATTAGGTATAAAATATAATTAATCTTCTAATTTTGCTTCTTCAATAACTTTTTGAGCAACATTAGCTGGTGCTTCTTCATACCTTGTAAACTCAAATGTAAAGTTTCCTCTACCATGTGTTACTTGTCTCATATAAGTTGTGAAGTCATACATCTCAGCCATAGGAACATCAGCCTCAACTACTTGGAATCCATCGCCCATTGCGTCCATACCTAAAACTCTACCTCTTCTCTTATTAACCTCACCCATTATGTCACCCATGTTATCATCAGGCACTACTGTTTTTAAGTTTCCAATAGGCTCTAATATTGTTGGGCTAGCTTGAGTCAAGCCATTTCTATAAGCAATTCCGGCAGCCATTTTAAATGACATCTCAGAAGAATCAACTGGATGATAAGAACCATCATATAGTACTGCTGAAAGCCCAACTACAGGGTAGCCAGCTAAAGGTCCTTTTACAATAGAGTCTCTTAAGCCTTTTTCAACTGCAGGGAAGAATCCTTTAGGAACTGCTCCACCTACAACTCTTTCGCTAAATTCTAGCCCGTCGCTGTCGCAAGGAGAAAACTCAATCCAAACATCACCAAATTGACCGTGACCACCAGTTTGTTTTTTATGTCTACCTTGAACTTGAACTTTTTTCTTAATAGTCTCTCTGTAAGCTACTCTAGGTTGAATTAATGTAACCTCTGCTCCAAATTTTGACTTTAATCGTGATATAATAACATCAAGATGTTGCTCACCTAAGCCACTTAATAGCATTTGATGTGTCTCGTGGTTTGTAGTAAAGCTTATTGATGGGTCTTCTTCACAAAGCCTAAATATACCTTGAGCAATCTTATCTTCATCGCCTTTATTTTTAGGTATAACAGCCATAGTAAGTGTTGGAGTTGGATAATCTACACCTGCTAAAGTAACTTTTCTTGCAGGGCTACAAAGTGTATCACCTGTATTTACATTTGTAAGCTTTGGAATAACACCTATATCGCCTGCACCTATATACTTGCTATCGCTTTGCTTTTTACCACAAATTAGAATAGTTTTGCTTATTTTCTCATTCTCACCTGTTCTCATATTAATTACATGAGTGTCAACAGACAGTTTTCCTGAAATAACTTTTATGTATGAAAGCTTTCCTATAAATGGGTCTGCAACTGTTTTAAATACAATCGCAGCTGTAGCTGCGTCTTCATTTACTGCAAGTTCTATAGGGTTGCCGTCTGTATCAGTCGCTATTTCTCCTGCTTTATCTAAAGCGCTAGGGGCAAGCCATACTAAACCGTCTAAAAATTGCTCCATACCGCGCATAAGCATTGCGTCTCCACAGAACACAGGTATAATACTTCCGTTTTTAACGCCTTTGCTAATACCAACAATTATTTCTTCAGGTGTAAACTCTTCGCCAGAAAAATATTTCTCAAAAAGCTCTTCATCTGTCTCAGCAACAGCCTCATTTATAGCATTTCTAAGACCCTCTAGCCTTGCACCCATGTCAGGCATAGGAACTGCAACTGGTTTGCTACCGCCTGAATAATCATATGCTTTATACTCAAGCATGTTTATGTATATATCGGCTTTTCCGTCTTCAAAATAAGGAACAACAACAGGGCAAACAGAAGGACCAAAAGTAGATTTTAACTCCTCAAAAACTCCATAAAAGTCTGAACCCTCATCACACAATCCATTTACAAAAATAATTTTAGATAAATCATCTTTGTCAGCGGCTTGCATAGCCTTCTCAGTTCCTACCTCAACTCCGCTTTTGCCCGCTAATACTATAAGTGCAGTGTCAGCAGCACGAGTTGCCTCATGTAGTCCGCTCTCAAAGTCAAATAGACCCGGTGAGTCTATAATATTTATTTTTTTATTTTTCCAATCCATTGGGGCAACCGCAGCCGAAACCGAAGCTTGTCTTTTAATCTCTTCAGGGTCATAGTCGCATATTGTATTGCCGTCTCCTACTTTTCCACGTCTGTCAGAAACGCCGCTAAGATAAAGCATGGCCTCTGCTAGTGAGGTTTTACCTGCGCCACCATGACCTAAAATAGCTAGGTTAATAATATTCTTCGCCAAATACTGATTCATAAAAACATTCCTTTCCTTTTTAGCTTATCACAACTTAAATATAGAAGATATATTTAATATAAAAATAATTAAAACTAAAATTTAGAATTAATATATTAGAACTTATAGCATTATACACAAAATACTAAATATACTTACTCTATTATTATACATCATACTCATATAAAAAACAAGAGTAAACTATAATTTTATTACTATTTTCTATTAATAAGCTTGATACCTTGTCTATTTCATACAAATGTAAACAAAAATAGCGAGTTAATTATACTATACATAGCATATTGTAATTAGTAGATATTTGTATTATAATAATAAAATATTATGAAACTCATAATAAATTTATTTTATTTGTGATTACATTAAACTATAGATTATTTATTAGCTTTTTAGTTAAACATAATGTTTTCACTTTATAGGGAGACTTTAATGGATTATTTTTATGCAGCTGTTTGGTTAATAATTTCAATTATTCTAATATTTAAGATATCAAAGGTAAATAAGATTTTTTATCTTTTAGGAGCATACTTCCTTTTTATGTCTGGTTGGTGGGTTGCAAACGCATTAACTCCTGACATAAATTTACTTGAAGGACAATATTCTATTTTTTTAAGAGCAATAGGCTTTGTTGTTTTAGCAATAGTACTTATTTTCTATTACACAAAAATATATAAAAGAGGTAATAAATAAATGCAGTCTTTTTTTACAGTTTTACTTCAAGTAGGAACCATGGTAGTTATGATGTGTGTAGGTTTATTTTTGAGAAAAGCAGGTAAATTCTCAGACACAACTAATAATCAGCTTACTTGGATATTAATTAATATAATAACACCCTCTTTAATAGCTTCATCTTTTTTAACGGTAGAACCAGGTGAAATACAAAACTCCACCTTGCTTTTATCTGTTGTATTAGCGTTTCTTTCAATTGGGTCAGGCATTATATTATCTTGGTTTTTGTACCGTAAAGAACCACTCTCAAGACAGAGAGTATTAAGATTTGGAACTATTTTTGCAAATACAGGTTATATGGGAATGCCACTGGTTATTGCCGTGTTAGGTGATAAAGGTGTCATTTATGCTTCTTTTTATGTAGCTAGCTTTAACTTTCTTTGTTGGACATATGGTTATTTTATTATGAGTGGCGAAAAAAAATTACCACTAAAAAAAATACTTATCAACCCAGGAACAATCGGACTAAGTGTCGGTTTGCCTGTTTACTTCTTCGGTTTTGAACTTCCAGAATTATTTCTAACCCCAATTTTATCATTTGCAAACATGAATACACCCGTAGCCATGATGATTTTGGGTGCCTTTATCGCTCAAATGAAACTCAAAGATTTTGTTCAAGACAAAAAAGTATATGCGGTAGTCTTTTTTAGACTAATTCTTATTCCTAGTTTAGTAATTGGCATTTTACTGCTATTTCAACCTGTAGATAACTTATTTATTAGTGTTGTAATTCAAGCTTCGGGTCCTGCTGCTACAAATTGTGTATTATTTGCAGCAATGTTTAAGTCTGACGTCGAACTAAGTTGTAAAGTTGTTTCTGTTACAACGATATTTGCTATTTTCACTATGCCGTTTATGGTATCTATTGCCCAATTTTTGGTAGGAATAACTTTGTGACTAAAACAAGCTAATTCGCATAAAATATAAAAGCGGTGTTAAAACCGCTTTTATATAGATGGCTCACCAACGCAATTAATCTATTTATTATAGGTTGTTTGCATTGGTGGGCTCATTATTTTATGTCTGACGAATAACTTACAATGGTGCAAATTGTTTGTAGGCGACACATTGTTTACATAGCTTCTGTCTTTGAAACAAACCTAATTCTCTTTAAAATTTTATAAATATTGTTTCTTTATTGATAACCCTCAAACATTGTTAATCTAATAATGATAAGATATACTCTTTTGATGCATCTATATTTATCGCATTAGCTACAACATGGCATACAATTTGCTCAGCTCCTAAAAATGTTGAGAACTCTGGTATGTGGGTCACATCAATACCTGTAGGCTCTAGCATCTCGCCTGTTGGGTTGCCTTCATCGTCTACTTGCTCATAGCTTACATATAAAGACTCGTCTATCTCTGCTAATTCTTCAGGGGTAAAAACTTCATCAAGAGGTAGGAAACTCTCACTGTTAGATAACCTTTGAGCATTTTCATAGTCTGAAATAATAATATCAACATCCTCTCCAGCAATTTGAGCGGATACTTTCATAAGTCCTGCAGCACCCATCATTTCAGCAGAAGCTTGAGTTACATCGTCATAATCTTCTGTTGTCATATCTTCTTCATCGACTGGAACTGTCATAAGCTCTGTTGTTACCCTAACAGGTTGGCTTTCAGGTCCTACCGTTAATGTCTCGGCATATTCTTGGCCTTTTTCGTAGCTAACCGATTCTGCAATTGCAGTTATTTTTAGTCCGTAATCAGGCTCTGCTGTACACCCTACCAGTAGAGTTGCGCTTAAGATACTTGCAGTTAATAGTGATAATAATTTATTAGTTTTCATAATATGTCCTTTCAAAATGTTTATATATTAATTTAACATATAATAATTGTTATTTTTTCTTTTATTCTAAATCTTCTTTTAAACCGTTAATAAAAATTTTAGTTATTCTTTGAGCTACGTTTAAAGAATTTGCAGGTAAAGTCCCACCGTTAATATCTTCTACAAATTGGGCATTATTTTGTAAAATCGTTAATAATGTCATTACATCATAATCCGTTACTCCTTTTCCAAGCTTAATCCCCTTTGTTACAGTTTTAAATAATTTTAAATTATTATTTCTCATTGAGAACTTAAGTTCTCTAACTTCTTCTTGTAGGTGGTTTGGTTTTAGGGAAATTATATTGTGAAATAAAAGGTGATATTGCGGGTATACATCGAAAAAACTTAACCGTATCTTTAGTATTTCCAAAATAATATCTTCTTTTTCTTCTAAGTTTTTGACATTATCACTCATATACTCAATAAAGTTATCTACACATAACTTTAGGCAGTGTAAATAAAGAGCATCTTTATCTTTAAAATAATGGTATAAAATCCCTTTTGACATCTCTGCTTTTTTTGCAATACCGCTAATTGATGTTCCTGCATAACCGTTATTGTTAAATAATTCAGTAGCACTATCAATTATCTTTTTAGCTGTTTCACAATTTAAATCTTTCATATAATTCTCCTTTAAAATGAATTGACCAGTCATTCAATGATGTTATAATAACACACTTTGAACGATTGGTCAATGAAATCTAATTAAATGTTAGCTGAAGTTTATGTGAACACTATTTAAGCTACCACATCAAATTGAGAGTAATAAAGCTTTGCATAATTTTTGTTGAGGCTTAAAAGCTCTTCATGTGTTCCGCTTTCAATTATCTGCCCATTTTCAAACATTAAAATAGTGTCTGCATTTTTTATTGTAGAGAGCCTATGCGCAATAACAAAAGATGTTTTATTTTTCATAAGCTCACTCATAGATTTTTGCACATTTATTTCAGTTAAAGTGTCTACATTTGAAGTAGCCTCATCTAAAATTAAAATTTTCGCATCTAAAAGCATTGCCCTAGCAATTGTAATAAGTTGTTTTTGCCCAGCAGATATATTCATACTGCCTTCGTTAATAACAGTGTCGTACCCATTGGGTAAAGACATAATATAATTATGAAGTGATACCGCCTTTGCTACTTTTTCTACATCTTTACGTGTTGCATTTTCTTTACCATAAGCAATATTTTCATAAATAGTTCCACTAAAAAGCCAAGTATCTTGTAATACCATAGTGCAAGAAGAGCGCAGACTTTTTTTAGTTAAATCTTCTATGTTTACTCCATCAAAATAAATACCACCACTGCTTGTGTGGTAAAACTTCATTAAAAGGTTAATTAAGGTAGTTTTGCCTGCGCCTGTATGACCAACAATTGCAATAACTTTGTTTGATTTTGCCTCTATATTTACTTCTTTTAATATTTCTCTATGTTTATCATAACCAAAACTAACTTCTTTTACACTTACATCACCTTTAGGGTTTTCCAGCACAATTGCGTCTTCTTTATCTTGTTTTTCTTCAGGTTCTTCTATAAAATCAAAAACCCTATCAGCTGTGGCCAGTGCAATTTGTAAATCAGCCAAAATAATAGACAACTCATTTACAATACCCGTAAACATTTTTGCATAAAGCACAAATGCAGTTATCTCTGCAAGTGTAATTTCACCATTTATTAAAAGAACTACTCCGTGAATATACAAAAATGCAGTGGTAAGTTGTGTTACAAACTGAAGCCCTCCTTTTAAAATACCAGCCCCTTTAAACTCTGCATTATATTGCGCAACTCCCCAATCTTCATTCTTTTTTAAAAACTTTGCAATAATATTTTTCTCTTGCGAGTACACCTTAATTGTTTTGTGTCCAGAGATTTTATCTTCAACATACCAGTTAAGCTCGCCTATTTTTACAGACTTTTCTTTATTGTACGCCCTAACTTTTTTGGCCCACACCCCGCCTAAAATAAGAGAAATTGGAATTGTAATAAAAAAGCTTGTCATAAGAGTGAAATTTAGAGATAACATCATAACAAAAGAGCCTACCAGTGTTATCGTACTAGTAGCAAAGTTTACAAACGTTCCTCCTATTGAGCCAGCTACCATATCTATATCATAAGTAAAACGACTTATAACATCTCCTGTTTGATGCGTATCAAAATATGAAACAGGGAGTTTATCAAATTTTTGAAAAGCTGATTTTCTAAGTATCGACCCTACATTTTGTCCGAATTTAATCATAGTATACGACAATATAATGCTCAAAAAATAAGTTATTACATAAAAAGCAATCATAAGTATGCAAAAATTAAGTAAATCATGCAAATTCTCACTAGCAAGACCAGATTCAATTATTGCAACACTATTTTCAATTAATTTAGGTGCAACCAAATTACCTATATTTGATAATATAGTAAGCACTACTGCTCCAATTAAAAATAGTTTATAACCTTTAATATATGAATACAGCTTTGATAGCGTTTTTACATTTTCTTTACCGCTTCTTTTTTTAAAGGGCATCAGCCCTCCCATTCTTCCAGCCAATTAAACCACTCCTTAAGCCAATAGTTGTGAGTTTCCTAGTTGTAACTCACTAATCTCGCTGTAAATATCACAATTTGTTACTAGCTCTTCGTGTACACCTTTTGCAATGATTTCACCTTTATCAATAACAATAATTTGTTCTGCATTCATAATAGATGCCACTCTGCTTGAGACAATAACTTTTGTTGAACCCTTAAATGCATTTGAAAGCTCTTGCCTTAAAAGCGCATCCGTTTTATAGTCTAGCGCACTCATACTGTCATCAAGCACTAGTATATCTGGCTTTGCGACTAAGGCTCTAGATATTAATAACCTTTGCTTCTCACCGCCACTTATGTTTTGACCTCTAATATTAATAAGTCCGTCATATCCATCTTTAATGCTTTTTATAAAATTACGTGCTTGCGCTGAATTTGCTGCTTTTTCAATATCATTTTCACTTATATCTCTGCCAAAAGATATATTGTCTTTCACGCTTTCTGAAAATATAATATCTGACTGAAAAACCACTCCAAACATAGCATACAATTCTTTAGAAGAATAGTTATTTATGTGCTTACCATTTATGTAAATGTCACCAGATTGTGGTTCGTAAAGCCTTAAAAGCAAATTTATAACAGTGGTTTTGCCTGAACCAGTAACTCCAATAATCCCTAAACTTTTACCTTTTTCAACCTTAAAACTCACATTTTTTAATATCTCACCACTAGCTTTATACGCAAAACTTACATTTTTAAATTCAATCATATATTGACTTGCTTTATTGGTTTTTTTGTTAAAAATATGATTTTCTGTATTTATAACTTCTTCAATTCTGTTTGCAGCTGCCCCTGCCCTTGAGTACATTGTAAACATTTGACCCACGCCCACAAGCGAGGTTAAAACCATCGTAAAGTAGCTCATAAATGCTATTAAAGAAGGTATACTACTGCTGCCCTTGTTAATGTAGTATGCACCTAAAATCAAAGTAGCTACCATTCCAATATTTATTATCAACTTCATAGTAGGTGCTCCAATAGCATCTACTACTCCAGCATGTATATTTTTATCTTTTAAATCATTGTTTGTTTCTTCAAAACGTTTTTCTTCATACTCAAATTTAGATAGTGCTTTTATAACCCTAATACCCATAACATTCTCTCTTATAGACTTTACTAAATTGTCGGTAGCAAGCCTTGTAAGTGCAAAACGCTTTAATGCTATTGTCATAGTAAGGTAAACTGTTACTACAATAAAGGGAATACAAATAAACATAATCATAGCTAATTTATAATCTAAAATACTCGCTGTAGTTAAACTTCCAATAAATGTAGTAATTGTAGCAACTCCTTTTGTCATAAGCTTGCCAGAAAATAATTGAACGCTCGAAATATCGCTAGTAAGCCTAGATGTAATAGAGGAAACTCCAAAGCTATCTACCTTTTCACAATCTAGGTAGCTAGATTTAACAAACACATCTTTTCTTATATCTTTTGCTAACTTTACTGTAAATTTAGCATTAATATGAAATACAATTAAATTAAGTACAAGGCTAATTATAGCAAAGCCTATCATATATAAACTCCATTTAAGTATCTCTATTTGAGAGTTAAGAGGAATAATATACTCTACCATATGTGCAAATGCCCATGGAATAAAAAGTGCTGCAGATGCAGAAATACTCTTGAAAATAATCATTAATACTATTCTTAATTTTTGCATTAAGAAATATTTTTTTAGTAAGCTAATAGTTACTCACCCTCTCTATATATTTTACTAAGCAGTGCTAAAAAGGTCTCTTTTTCTTCCTCTGTTAGGTTTGATAAAATATTTTTTGTAGCACTGTCAATTATTTTATTCAGTTCTATTGCTTTTTCTTTACCATTTTCAGTTAGAACAATAATATTTTCATTATTTATTTTATTGTTTATTTTCGCTACAAAACCTCTTTCTTCAAGTTTTTTAATTGTATCTGACATTGTTTGTGCAGCTACGTTTAAGTGTTTTGCTAGAGTTCTTTGATTTACATTTTCTAAGTCTAGCAGAATGCGTAATGTATTTTTTGAAGTTAAAGATAGCTTCTCTTTTCTGTCATGGTTATGACCTTCTTTTTTATTGTGATTATGATAACACTCGTCTTTACAACCTTTATCTTTGCAGTGATGCTCATTTTCTGTCGATTTAATCCTGTGAGATTTTATTTCTGCTGTTATGTAATCGGAAACAGCAAAAAACTTAATTAACAATTCTCTATCCATAATAAACTCCTTAATTAATGAATTTCTTGATTTTCTTATAAATCAAGCTTTTTTCCCTCTACTTAAAGCAAATCAAACATAATCTATTTGATTTTGTGTAGAAGCAAATATAAGGTATTGTACTTTAACTAAAAAAACGCTGGTATCAGTTAACTGATACCAGTATATCACAGATAAAAATCGGTGTCAATATTCGGACGCCGATTTTTTATTAATTATTTAATTATTTTATCACCATAAATAAAGTACCAGCAACAATCAAAACAACTCCTACAATTGATTTCCAAGTAAATGCCTCATGCAAAAATACAATTGCTAATATTAAAGTAAACACTATACTTAATTTATCTATTGCTACAACAGTGGTTGTGTCGCCCCCTGTTTGCAGTGCCCTATAGTAACAAAGCCAAGATGCACCAGTTGCAAGTCCTGATAAAATTAAAAAAAGCCAACTTCTTCTACTTATTTCACTTATTCCAGATTGAGTATTCGTAATAAAGACCATGCCCCAAGACATAACCAAAACCACAAATGTTCTAATCGCTGTTGCCAAGTTAGAGTTAACTCCCTCAATACCTACTCTTGCTAGTATTGATGTAAGTGCAGCAAATATAGCAGATAAAATCGCTAAAACAAACCACATTTTAATATCTTCCTCCCAAAACTTTCATAAATTTTTAGTAACTTGAGAGAAAACATTTCTCCTCATACAAATTAACAGCTATACTGTTAGATTTTATTTACTTCTTTTTTGTCTTATTATTTAAAGCATTCTAAACCATTATGTTTTAGATTATTAGGTTGATAATAGCTTAGGTGGTAAAGCCAATTATGTAGTTTTATTACATTTTTGCTCCTTACATTCCGGTAAGCTTTGACTAACAAATTAAATGTTAGCATAATCAAACTTTATTGTCAAGCATATAGCCAAAATTAGTATTAATGCAGTCTGTTTTGTTTAATAACAAAGTATTAATTTAATGCAAAACTCAAACAGTAGTACTGCTAAAAAGCAATACTACTGTTTAATAAATTTGTTAATGCAAAGAAAAATACTATTGTATGGCACGATTTATTTGAGCTAACTCGTCAGTAATCTCATTTGCAATCGACGTACTGACAACTGCAGTTGAAGAATTTTGAGCAGTAGTCATGCTAATATTTTCAATTTGAGTTAAAATATGATTAATGTTGTCTACTTGAATATTCATAATTTCACTGATTGCACTAGCATTTTCAGCAGAATATTTTGAACCCTCTATTACCTCTACCATATCGTTTGCAGCCTCTTTTACTAATTCAACACCAACTTTTACACTTTCAATAGTTTCTTCAACTAATGCAGCACTGTCACTTGCTGCTTGCGAACTGTGGTTTGCAAGCATTCTAACCTCTTGTGCAACAACAGCAAAACCACTGCCTGCATTACCTGCACGTGCAGCCTCTACAGAAGCATTAAGTGCTAAAATATTTGTTTGAAACGCAATATTCTCTATCGTTTTAATTATACCGCTTATTTTCTCTGACGAACTTTCTATCTCACTTATAGCTACCAATATCTTGTTCATACGCTCATTACTTTTATTTAGTTTCTCTACGTTTTGCATAGCGGTGTCACGCGAAATAATACTTTTATCTTGCGTATCTTTTACTTCATTTTTCATACTATTGCTTTGGTCTAACAATTCTCCAATGATGGTATTTTGACTTTCTGCCCCTTCGCTTAGTATTTGAGCCATATGAAGCATACGTCTTGATGTATTTTCAAGATTAGTACTGCGTGTTCTAACTTCATTAAATATCTCAGATTGCTTATGTGCGCTGTTACGGTTCTCTACCATTTTTTCTTCTATTTGAAAGATAAGATTTTCAGACTGAATTTCTTTTTCAGCTGATTGCTCCATAAAAGAGCTTCCCCATTTAACTAAAAAGTATAAAAGTAAAATACTAAAATTTGTTCCTAGTAAACCACGAATAATATTATCTACTCCTACCTCTCCATAAAAAGAAGGAGCAAAAATTGATACTACTAAAAGCACTGTCGTAGCAATTATCCATTGTCTAACAATCAGCTTATCTTTGTAATACAGCCCAGTCATAGCTAAAGAAGCTGTAACTAATGGCAATGTAGCTAGTAAGTTAAGACTAACCATGCCAAAAATTAAAATAAGAATTAATTGAGTGTATGTTAAAATATTAATACATATGTCAATTTTATTCTCTTTTTTAAAAAATTGTGTCAAGGCAGTAGTTACTATGGTAGATGCCACAATGAGTAGTCCTGTAAGTAGTGAGTCAGTAAAAAGGTAAAGCACACCATATAATGACGCTCCTACAATAAGCACCCATTGATTAACGGTAAATAGTTTTTTAATATCTATAACTGTAACTGTTTTTTTTTC
>CAYJEZ010000009.1:34928-36226 GCA_964369215.1 uncultured Eubacteriales bacterium | reverse complement strand
AAAAATCTCTTAAATGGTTTTCTGATTTACCATCTGAAATTGTTAAAGAAGTGATAGATAAGTATGAAATCTCCTTAACTTCAAAACTGCTTGAAATTGGTTGTGGCGAGGGTAGAGACGCTATTCATTTACTAAAAAACGGATATGAACTTATTGCTACAGATATTTCGCCCACCGCAATAGAACACTGCAAAAACTCATATCCAAATTATGCGAATAGTTTTAGTATATTAGATTGTTTATCACAAGGACTTGACGAACAATTTGATTTTATTTATGCAATTTCAGTGATTCATATGTTGGTGTTAGATAAAGATAGAAATAGGTTTTATCAGTTTATACATAAGCAACTTGCAGACAACGGAATTGCACTTATTTGCACAATAGGTGATGGCAAGGACGAGTGGCAAACAAATATAGAATCGGCATTTGAATTGCAGCAAAGAACACATGAAAAAACAGGGGAACAATTACTCATTGCCGGAACTTCATGTAGAAAAATTAGTTTCGACACATTTAACAAAGAGATTACTAACAACAATCTTTTGCTACTGGAAAGTGGGGTAAGCTCTATAAAGCCTGATTTTCCTGAAATAATGTATGGAATTATGAAGAAAGTTTAATAAACTAAGAGGTACCCTACCAAATTTGGCGGGGTACCTCTTTTTCTAAGTTCAATTTTTACACCGCTGTAAACAAAGAAAACGCACATAATATAAAATCCAATAATATTATTTGCAGTACATCATAAATCTATTTGTCGCATCAAAATCGTTCTCATAAAAATATATTCTAAATTTATAAGTTAAAGAGTAATGGTGTGGTATGTCAAGTCCGCCTTTAAAATACAAATTATTTGCCGCAAACAGCCCATAATCACGTATATGCCAAGCGGTAGGGTAGCGCTCGTTATTCTCATTATCAAATACGGCAATTCCATATTTTTTTCCGTCTATCATACCGCTGTAATTACACCATGATGCACTACGCCCCCAACACTCTTGCTCGTTTTCTGCGCCATAAGAATTCGTAAAACTTCCTGTAGCATCGGCTCTCATTTCTTCATTAACTCTTATTCCAAGTGGCCCGGCCTCTTTTGTTGCTCCAAACTTTACATCACCATAATTTGCAGAAAATGTGACTTCAGTATCTACACAACGGCAGTTATTGGGTTGATTGTAAAAAGTGTATTTTCTTTTTTCGTCTAAAACTGGATTGCCCTTATGGTCGCACCAAACATTAGTAGCACTAAAACTTCCAAAAGCTGAACCACTAATAATTTCATCAATTGATTGATG
>CAYJEZ010000009.1:9133-34828 GCA_964369215.1 uncultured Eubacteriales bacterium | reverse complement strand
TAGCACTAAAACTTCCAAAAGCTGAACCACTAATAATTTCATCAATTGATTGATGCCTTTGTTCTCCACGATTTTCTTGGTCTTCGTTCCAAAAGTCTATTCCGTTTACATCACCCACGGCAAAAATAACAGAGCGTTGATGTGGGTGCTCTTTAGTTTCAAGGTCAAGACGAGTGTAAGAGTTTCCATCAGCCGTGTTAATAGGGCCTAAATATGGTTTTAAATAACCACGCCCAAATACATAAGAAGTAAATAATTTCTCGTTAATATAAACATCAAGCGCTTTTTTATCGTCTGAGTACTTTATTTCTACTCCACTACAAATCTTCGCGTTAGAAAGTGTAGCATTAATATCTTTGTCTGCTACAGTGTCTGCAACTATAATTACACCATTGCCTTGTGGTTGAGCGGGGAAAATCTTTCCGTCTTCGTCTACTGCACTACAGCAACTCTCTATCATATTTTCTGTTTTTACATATATCGGCTCTGCCGTTACACTTCTGCGGGCATTAAATTTTATATCCATTTTTGTTATCTCCTTTAAAAATTTATATGATGATACTATTTCTTTCTCAAAGTCATTAAATCCACACTCTATACTTACTCGCCCATTGTAACCCGATTTTTTTAGAAAGTCTAAAAAAGAAGCTACATATCCTCCGCCCTCACAACCAGGTGAGGTTCTTTTTGGAGGCTCAGCTATATGAACGTGTACAAGTATATCGGATACTTTTTCAAGTATTTCAAAATCTTCATTTTCGCAGTACATATGGTAACAATCTGCAAGAAGTTTTATTTTAGGCAAATTTAATAAACGGACAATTTGTGCACCTTCGCTCACGGTGTTAATTATATTGCATTCACTTTTATTCAGTGGCTCTATCGCAATAGTTACACTATGCTTTTCAGCAATTTTATTGCAAAGATGTAAAAATTTATGTATGCGCTCCATCCCTTTTTCTGTTGTCATGCTATCAGGAATATTACGGGCAACCCCGCTTCCAAAAACTATAATTTCAATGCCAAGCATAGCGGCTCGTTCGATAATTAAATTAACATACTCTTCTATTTTGCTATCGTTACTTTCTTCCATTAACGAAAGAGAACCGGGGATAAAGCTATTACATGCTTTTAACGGAAATTTCCCTTTTTTGCTAAGCACAGACAATTTAAGTAAGTCGTCTTCACTTAACTGAGCAAGAAAGCTTGCGCCTATTTCTGAAAATGAATAACCGCAATTTATAATATAATTTGTGGAATTGAGAAGTGTTTCGTATACATTTACATTAGTTTTGCTGTCACCTTGAGGCATAAACGAGCCTCCTGCTATACAGCATCCAAAATCTAACATTCAAATTCTCCTTAAAAACAATATGGTTAAGCTATGTTAAAATGATGAAAATCTTAGTTCATTAGAAAAAGAAATAAGAATTATTTTCATCTTAAGTTAACAAAGACAATATATTATTGATTAATATTTTTTAACTCCCCGTCTATGACAGAGAGTTAAAAGATAAATTAGTTCAGGTAAACTGTTTTGCCACTGCGAGCAGATTCGTATATGGCATTAACGATTTTTACAGATTTAATAGCTTCTTCTGGCATAATTTGTGGGTCACGGTCATAATAAATTGAATCGATAAAATCTTCTACTATAGACTGATGCCCTAAAACAATTGTTGGGTCGTTTGCCACGGCTCCGTTGTTTTTGTTGTACTTACTAAGCATTTCAGATTCTTCGTCTTCAGGGGCATCAATAAATTTCCATAGCAAAAGATTACCGTCGTCAGACTCTATACTACCCAATGAACCATATACTTTTAACGAAGTGCAAATTCCAGGATAAGCACAAGTAGTGCTAACAAACGTTGACACTGCACCATTTTTAAATTTAACAATCGATGTAGTCATGTCTTCTGTTTCGATATCATGGTTGCATTTGCCCATAACAGAAGTAACACTCTCAACCTCACCCATCAACCACTGCATAAGGTCAACTGTATGTACAGCTTGGTTCATAAGTGAACCTCCACCGTCCATTGCCCAAGTGCCTCTCCAACCACCATTGTCATAATATTCTTGTGTTCGGTGCCACTTAACTTCAAAAGTTCCTAAAATTAACTTTCCAAGCTTTCCGCTTTCTATAGCTTCTTTCATAGGCCTCATACAAATATTGTTGCGGTTTTGATGTACAACAGCTGCTTTTTTGCCTGTTTTCTTTTGAGCATCAGCAATTTTTTGTGCGGCCTCCACTGTGATGTCAATTGGTTTTTCAACAAGAACATTTTTGCCAGACTCTAAAACTTTTACCGCAAAATCGGCATGCATACTACTGGGCAAAGCTATGCTAACAGCATCAATGTCAGGATTTTTCAACATTTCATCAAAGCTGGTATAAGTTAAAATATCGGGATAATTTTCTTTAGAAGCCTGCAATTTTTCTTCGAGCAAATCGCACACAGCTATTAATTTTCCGTTTTTTGAATTAGCAGCTGCTTTTGCATGGGCAGTTCCAACACCTAAACCTACAACGGCATATCCTATTTTTCTATCCATTTCTATTTCACCTTTGACACATAATAATACAGCCTATAGTCGTGTGCCACAACAGAATTTACAGGGTGTATAAAAATATATTATCGAACAATATTATTTTAAGCTAATTATAGCACTAGCAAACAGGCTATTCAAGGTGAAATAGAGTCAAAAATATAAAAATCGGATATCTTTACTTACACAAATACTTGAAAATTATTGTAAAAATGTTACAATAGTGTTGTACATTGAATCGTAACGTTGTGTTGTACTCTACATAAGGAGAAATAATATGAGTGTTATAAAAATTGAACACATAATAGAAACCCCTAAAAGTTTTCCGATATTTAACCACCCAACTTTTCATACTCATACTGCCGAAGAAATGTTAATAGTAAAGTCGGGTAACGTGGTTGCAATGTCTCCAAATTCATATGTGTCTCACAAGGGGGCTTGCATTATCTACTACAAAAACAATACTCCTCATACCCAAATAAATGACCCCGATACATTATACGAAAGATATTGCATACAATTTGATAGAAACATTATATCGCATTTATATAGTGATATGACTTTTTTTTCATTATTGCATAAAGAAGAAGCATTTATTTTGCCGATTACAGAAAGCGAACTGGAGATACTTTGGAAAGCTACTAACTTGCTACGTAAAGGGTTAGAAAATAAAGCAAATCAAAATAATAACATTTTATTTAATTATATTTTTGCAGAAATTACGCGGATAGCTAAAAGCAGTGGAAATTTACCGACAATAAGCAATTTTTATTTGACCTCAGTTGCCCAATATATCGTAAGCAACATTGATAAAAAGCTTACAATTGACGAAATTTCTTTAGTTTTTAATGTTAGCAGAGCAAAGCTGACGAGAGATTTTCGTAAATTTTTTTCTATGACAGTAACTCAATATATAATGGCAGAGCGACTTATAAAAGCAAAAATATTAATGCTTAAAGGTGTTAGCATTTCACAAACTTGCGAGATGTGTGGATTTGGTGATACCTCATACTTCATACAAGTATTTAAAAAACAGTTTGCAATAACTCCATTAAAATTTATTCAACAAAACAGCGAAAATTACTACGAAAAATCCAATAATAATTAAAATAAATAGAAAGCATTTGCATTTCTTATAATATAATAAGCGAAATGTTAAAAAGAGATTTACCTTTGTTTATAAACAAAGATAAATCTCTTTTAGAATATTATATCAAAAACAAATTTAGGAAGTATAGGTGTAGGTTTATTAAAAAACTGTTGGCGTCTCTAACCAGTCAATTATTTTCTGCTCGTCTTCTTCGCTCCATTTAGTAATATCTTCGGCTAAACGATGGTCGTATCCGCTAAAAATCAACGACATGTTATCATTGTAAGTTCCAGCTAAAAGTTGCTCGTGTCTCCACACTCTAAAACAGTTTTTGTCATTTTCAATAACTATATTTGCTACAGAATTAAAATCTACTATTTCTAACATCTTTTCTTGCATTTCCTTAAATATATGTGGTTGCGAAAGTGAAATATCTGTAATCTCCCAAGGGTCTTCTTCTAAATCGAATAGCTGTGATGGAAAACCAGGGTAGACGACATATTTGTATTTGTCATATCTAATCATTGCTGTTCCGGTAGGAATGGTAGAATCGTGAAATTCGCTAAATACAACATCGTTCAACTTACTCTTTTCCCCTTTTGCTGATGGCAAAAGGGACTTGCCATCAAAAGTTAACTTACTATTTCTTTCACACATGTCCATAAGAGTAGGCATAATGTCAACCAGAGAGGCTAATTCAGATATTTTGTGAGATTTTTTTACATCTGCACCAGCAACAATTAAGGGAACACGCACCGAGGGTTCAAACATATTCATTTTGTAAAATTGATTATGCTCTAAACACATTTCACCGTGGTCGCTACAAAAAATTACATATGTTTCCTCCCAAAGGTTTTGTCGCTTAACTTCATTTAATATTTCGCCTATCATCTCGTCGACTTCGGCAATCATCGCATAGTAAATGTGTCTTACGTATCGTTTTGTTTTTTCATCAGTTCCATGGCTCCAATTTTTTACTGTTTTTTGGTACTCAAGTGCAAGATGTGAATAATTATCATCGGGAGGAAGTTCTATTTCATCTGAATTTATTTTTTCATAATAATACTTTGAGGTTTTAAACTTGGGGTGTGGCATACCAAATCCAACATATAAAAAAAACGGTGACTCTTCGCTTTCGGTACTTTTTAAAAATTCAATTGACTTGTCAAGAACATTCCAGTCGTACGAATCTACTCGCCTTTCATAGTTATCATAAATAACTGACTCGGGCATAAAATAAGAGGGTTTGTGAATGTTTGCCGAGCGTGTCCATGCAGACACTTTTGCTCTTTCTGAGTGATTTCCGGAAACATAGTCTGTTTTACCGAAAACTCCTATATTGTACCCCTGTTTTTTAATTTCAGAAAACCCTGTATCAGCATTTTTAGGCAATCCGGTATAGTTGTTCCAAGCATGACAATTAAAAGTATAACGTCCACTCCACATACTTGCACGAGAAGAGCAGCATATCGGATTATTTGAATATGCATTTTCAAACAAAGTCCCTTTTTTTGCTAGTTTATCTATATTGGTGGTAACACCACTAAGCGCCTTGTCTCCCATACAGCCTAATTTTCTTCCGTCAAAACTATCTGTTTCAATAAAAATAATATTCTTCACGTCTACCTCGTCATATTTCTTAGTTTATATCGGCAACACTGTCTTCTTCTACAAAATATGGATTTAAAATTATTTGCTTTTTATCATTTGACTCTTCTTTATCAAAAATAGACTTAATTATCTCTGCCGCTAATTTTCCTATATTGTAGGATTGTTGCTCTACATAAGCAATCGGACGTGACAAATGGTTAAAGGTATCATTTTTATCAAAAGTAACAATTGAAAGGTCGTCAGGGATTTTAAGGTTATTCTTTTGTAATACATCCATGACATATTTAGCAGCTTTTACGTTAGAGGTAATAACCGCTGTAACCCTTTTTTCTTTTATATCTAAAACCAATTTGTCATTAAATTCACTTAATGAGTTAGAAACATTATCATAAACTATGGGTAGGCTATTACATTTTATCGACATTTCATTTGCATAAGTGTCATATCTGATTTTCGTCATTCTTTCATGAACAGGAAATGGAGCAACAAATCCTATTTTTTGGTGGCCTTTATTATATAAATGCTCGAAAGCTAATTTTGAGCCAATAACATTATCACACAAAACATAGTTACAGTTTATGCTCGGAAAAGTTCTGTCTATTAACACCATCGGAAATTTGTTTAAAAATAATCTCAAAATTTTATTGCTACAAAATTCATATTCAGAAGGAAACAGTATCATTCCATCATGATTTCCGCTCTCGATAGATTTTATTGCGTAATCCTCAATTTCGGGAGATGAATTAAAAATAGTAGAAACAAAAAAATTAGGATAAGGTAAGGTGTTTATTACAGATTCAATTATCTGTCCTGAGTGGTAGTTTGCTGCAGAATGAAGAATTAGTGCAATTTTAATTGGTCGACTGAATTTTGATGGAGTGGTTTGCTCGATTAATTTTGGGCCTATTTGTACATTACTGCTTTTAGTATTGCTATTAGAAACATAAGACCCTTTTCCTTGAATTCTATATATGTACCCATTTAAACTTAATTCAGTTAGAGCCTTGGTGGCTGTAATACGACTTACATTGTAAATTTTGCATAATTCATTCTCGCTGGGGAGTTTATCGCCTGCTATAAAAAAACCTGAGTTAATTTTTTCGATTAAATCATTTTGTATTCTTTCGTAAAGAACACTTGTGTTGTTTGGTGAATAAGTCATATTTTACCTCAAATTACATAATATAACAAGATATGTGTGCACATGCCTTGTTATATTATTATACATTGACAAATAAATTAAATCAAGTAGATTTTAATTAAAATATTAATGAAATAATTAATAAAATGCTAGTTTTGAAAATATTACACAGATGTTAATTGGTTATTTTAGCTAAATGCAACAAAAAGCATATTGATATAAGGTTGTTATGTTGACATTGTTACTTGTTGTACTATATAATGACTTCACAGCAAGTTAATATTTTGTATAAATTGAACAGCAAGATTGTTTTTATCTAACTAAACTCTAACTTATTACATATGATTTTATTCTATATATCGTTGATTATAGTTAAAAGTTCATAATATCAAAGCCTTGCAGTGGCAAAAAAAAGCAGTGAACTAAATTAAAACACCAAATTAAACACAAGTGTGGCGTAGCCACCGGAATGGAGTATCAAAATGAAAAAAAATAGTTTGCTTAAAAAAATGTGGAAGCACAGAGTTCTGTACCTTTTTATACTTCCAACTATAGTGAGTTTATTTATTTTTAGCTATATACCGATATTCGGAAATGTGGTTGCTTTTAAGGACTATAGTTTTGGCAAAGGGATTTGGGGTAGTGATTGGGTAGGTTTTGATTATTTCATACAATTTTTTAATTATTATCAATTCGAATTTGTAGTTTGGAATACATTAAAAATTTCTTTCTTAAAAATATTTTTAGTTTTCCCTATGCCAATTTTATTTGCACTTTTCTTAAATGAATTGGGAAATGCACGTTTTAAAAAGACAATACAAAGTGTTAGTTATTTGCCTCACTTTGTATCTTGGGTGGTTGTTGTAAATATCCTTACTGTATTTATAAGCCCACACGACGGGCTTATAAATAATATTTTACTTGATTTAGGAATTATCGATGAAGCCATATTTTTCATGGGTCTCGAGTCGTGGTTTTACCCCTTAGTATTTATTACAGATGTGTATAAAAATATCGGTTGGTCTTCTATTATTTATCTTGCTGCTTTGGCTGGAGTTAATCAAGACTTATACGAAGCCGCTTCGATAGACGGTGCAGGCAGATTGAAAAAAGTAATACACATAACAATTCCTTCAATTATTCCAACAATAATTTTGTTGTTTATTTTACAATTTAAGGGAATATTCTCTGCAGGATTTGACCAAATATTCTTATTGCAAACACCTGGAAACTTTAATGTATCCGAAACTTTAGATATTTTTGTATTTAGACAAGGACTTTTAGAGTTTAACATAAGTTATTCTACAGCGGTTGGCTTGCTAATTTCTGTAATGTCACTTATATTAATGGTAGTTGTAAATTATATCTCCAAAAAAACTACCGAACAATCACTGTGGTGATACTAATAAATGTCAAAACTATATAAGGAGGCACTACATTGAAGATTAAAAAAACTAAAGGTGAAAAGATTTTTGACACAATAAATTATATTCTAATGGCATTGCTTGGATTTTGTATGTTATACCCGTTTTGGTATGTTTTTGTTATCTCTCTTAACGATGGTCAAGACTCTATGCGCGGGGGCATTTACTTTTGGATGCGTGAATTTACGTTTGATAACTACTTGTTGGTATTACAAGAAGGTTCTCTGCTTAGAGCCTATGCTGTTACGATTTTTGTAACTGTGTGCGCAACTATGGTTTCGTTGTTGTTTTGTTCGCTTGCCGCCTATGCTGTTTCAAGAAAATCACTTCCTTTCCGCCGACAAATAATGTTTTTTATATTTTTTACAAACGTGTTTGGCGGAGGATTGATTCCAACTTATTTATTGTATAGGAATATAGGATTGATAGATAATATATTAGTTTATATTTTGCCGGGAGCTATAAGCTTTTATAATATTTTACTTATTAAGACGTATTTTTCTAATAATATACCCGAAGCACTCTCCGAGGCGGCTTCAATAGATGGAGCAGGAGAGTCAAGAATTTTCTTTACAATATATATGCCACTTGCCAAGCCAATACTTGCTACTATAACTTTGTTTGTTGCAGTAGGAAAATGGAATGACTGGTTTACCGGTACATATTATATTGATAACGATAATTTAATCACGTTGGGTACTCTGTTAAGAAAAATGACCGTGGAGCTTAACCTTGAAAACATAACCGAACAACAGGAAGCTTTTAATAATGCAACAATGAGTTCTGCATCGTCGGTTACTTCGACTTCTTTTAAAATGGCAACCTTGATGCTTACAACACTTCCCATTTTATTTGCATATCCATTTTTACAAAAATATTTTGTTAAAGGTGTTGCTGTCGGCTCAATAAAAGAGTAATTAAATTCAGTTGAATTTAATATACAAATTAAGGCCTTTTTAAGTTAATAATGCTGAGAATTTGATAATTTTAACTTATTAATGACCAAATTAAAACTTGGAGGAAATGAAATGAAACTAAAAAAACTAATTGTTTTGGCACTTGCATCTTCTATGGTAATCTCATCGTTTACTGGTTGCAATAGTGCAGGAAGCCCCGATGATTCAACTAATTCATCTGAATCTCAAACAAGCGAAGACACATCCAATGATGCAACAGAAGACACCGCGGACGATGGTTCTTACGAACCGCTTGAAATTGAAATTTTTAAAATTTGGCAAGGCAGAGAAAGCTCATCTCCAAATCCTGAGCAAGACTTGATTGCTCCTCTTTTAAAAGAAAAATTTAATTTAACCGTAAACTACAAGTATACATCCGAAAACGAAGGTGAAGCTATGAACCTTATGTTTGCTGGTGGAAACTTGTCACCCGTAATCGATTTTCCGTTCTGGGGTGGGTCTGACGTTTGTACCGTAGGTATTAAAAACGCAGCGGATGACGATATGCTTTTACCTTTAAACGACATCGTTAATGAAAACTATCCTGAGATGGCAGACTATATATTCACCTCTGGTTATTCAAAAGAGTATATTGATTTTGAACTAAATGCTGCAGAGTTTGATGGTATGAATTACATAATTCCACTTACTACTTTAGATAGTACTTCAGAGTGGATGAATGGTTTAAATGTGCCTATGGTTAGAAGTGATATTCTTGCAGATTTTGGTAAAGAGCCTACTGATATAGTTACCTCAGATGATTTATTGGCACTTTTGGAATTTATTCGTGACGGAGACTACACAGATGTTAACGGAAACGACATTCTACCTTCAAGTATTATGGGCGGCTCAGGTTTTAACCTTTTAGGAAGCAACTTCCATCGTGAAAGTAAATCAGGATTCTATGAAAAAGAAGACGGAACTTACGACTTAGATTTCAATGACCCTCTTACAAAAGAAATGCTATTATTCTATAACAAACTTTACAACGAAGGTCTATTGGATAAAGAATCCTTTAGTCAAACAGGAGAACAAAGAGATGCTAAACTTACAAACGGCGGAGTTGGTATAGTTGCTTGGAGTGGTACCGCACTTTACACTCGTGTTTCTTCTACACTATACGAAACAAATCCTGAAATGGAATACTTACCACTTGCTTCACTCGAAAATGCAGACGGAAACGAGTACACTTCTTCAAGAATAGTAATTGGCGGACACAGCGGTTCGGCTGCTTTAGCATTTACAACAGCTGCTGACGAGGAAATCATTACACGCGTACTTGATGTAATTGAGTATGCACAAACCGATGAAGGTCAACTTGCTTTCTACTTTGGACAAGAAGGCGAAACATATGAATTTGTTGACGAACAACCTACATTTACAGGTGAATTTAAAGAATTGGCTGAAACTGACACAACTGCACTTGCTAAATACGGAATTGGTAGCGGAAGCATGTACAAAACATTTGTAGCAGGTGACCCCAATACATATGCAGATGCAAAAATGGAAATTGTAAGTGAACATCCATCTATAGTGTACGGCGACTTAGTTCCTGTTAAATTTGTTGACGGGTATAGATTAGATTCATTGGGATTAACTTTTGATGCTGATAAGCTAATGCAAGTTAATATGTATTTGTCAGATTTTAATAGTGTAAGACAACAAGTTGTAAGTGCAGCCCCTGAAGATGCAGAAGCTATTTTTGATAACTTTATTGAAAGCGCAAATAACGACCCTGTTTTACAAGAGTACATAGACTATGTAAACGAGCAAGCACAAGCATACGACCCTGCAGACATCATCGTTTAATTCTAAATAGAATTTAAAAAGGAGAGTAGTACTAAATGTATTACTCTCTAGTTATTAAATGTAAAGCAATTCTTAGCACGTATAGTTTTAAGTAATTAACTATATAAGTTTAATCAAAAATAAAAAAGTAATAATAGATAGGAATGGTGAAAGCATGTACAATAGTAATTTGTATGATGAGTTGTTTCATCGATTTAGAGAGCAATCTGAAATAATTCAGACCCAAGAGAAAGAAAATATAATAAAAGCCGCTAAAATAATAAGTGATGCTGTAGCAAACAAAAAGTGCGTTTATATTTATGATAGAGGCCATTTAATTGGAAGCGAACTTATAGCTCGCTCCGGAGGAGTAGCATTTATACGTGAATTTAAAATGTCAATTCCAAATCCAACATTTGGCGGAATGGCAGGAACCCCAAAATCGAGAATGCCTAAAACAACAAGTGACTCTCTTTTTGATTGGGAGAAGAAATTTATTGACAGCTATTCAAATTATACATTAAATAAAAATGGACTTTGTGAAGGCGATGTTCTTATTATAAATTCGGTTTCAGGTAAAAGCTATATTCCTATAGCACTTATGCAAGAAGCAAAAAAAATGGGAATTAAATTAATTGTAATGACCTCGCTTATAACCGCAGAAAAAGTAGTTTTGCAATACGGGACAGTAAAACTTACAGATTTGGCAGATTTAGTTTTAGATAACCACATCGATATGGGAGACGCCACCTTTAGTTTAGATGATTTAAGCGAAAAACTCATTCCATTTTCAGGTATTTCGGCCGCATACACAAGTTGGGCAATTATCCTATTATCTGTAGAGATGTTAATAGAAAAAGGAATTTCTCCAACTGTATATAGAAGCGTGAATATCGACGGCGGCAGAGAGCAAAATGATTATGCAATAAAGAGGTATGAAGAAAATCTATATTAAAGGAGAGGCTAACGATGAAAGGACTTTCTTATATAAATAAAGTAAATGCATTAATTGACAAAGCATGGAACTCTCAAACTGATATAATAGGTGAAATTGTAAACATTATATCTGCCGCAATAATAAATAAAAACAATATATATGTTTTTGGCTGCTCTCATGCAAGTATTTTGGCTCAAGAGGTTTTTTATAGAACAGGTGGTCTTGCAGTTATAAATCCTATATTTTTTGAGGGGCTTAATTTAGATGTGAAACCAGTAAATCTTACAAGTTCACTTGAAAGATTACACGGATATGCCGAATTGATGCTTGGTAAAATAAATTTTAAAGAAGATGATATTTTAATAATTCATTCGGTTTCCGGAAGAAATGTTGTTCCTACCGAAATGGCAGAATATGCAAAAAAAAGAGGAGTAAAAACAATTGCTTTAACAAATTTAGAGTATTCGTCACAAGTTACTTCAAGGCATAATAGCGGCAAGCGTTTATTCGAGGTTTGCGATATAGTTTTAGATAATTGTGGTGAGTTTGGAGACGCATGCATTAGTATTGAGGGCTTTAGCGAAAAAATTGCGCCTACTTCAACAGTAGTGGGTGCGGCATTACTAAATGCAATAATTGTAGAGGTGGTTGAAAAATTATTAGAGCTTGGAGTTGTACCTCCGATATTTATTAGTGCAAATGTAGATGGTGGAGATTTGCATAATAAAAAAATATTAGAAGAATATAAAGACAATATTTTTTACATGTAAAACAATCATATTGGATTGAAAGGAAGAATTAAATGAGCAGTATTGTTTCTTTAGATAGCGGAGGAAGCAAGACAGAGTGTGCCGTAATTAGTGATGACGGGGAACTCTTAGCTTATCAAATAGGCACTGGGGGCAGAGAATATTCATTGTCCGAAAATATGCATGGTTCAATTATAAAATTAACTTTAGACACACTAAAAAAATCTGGAAGTAAAGATAATGATGTAATTGCCTTCAATGCTGTTTTAATGCATAGAGAAAAAGAAGCATTTTTACAAGAGATGAGAGAGAGATTTAAGTATGCCCAAACGTCTCGTCTTGTTGAAAATGATAATAACTTTCACTGTGCTACTTTAAAAGAAAATGGAATTCTTTTTCACAGTGGGACTGGTTCGTTTGTTGCACATATATCTCAAAATAACCCACCTTTAGTTTACGGAGGTTTCGGAAATATTTTAGGAGACGAAGGTAGCGGTTATTATTTAGGCAAAGAGCTTATACGGGCTTGTATTTATGCTGTTGATGGACGGGGAGAAGACACGATTTTAGTAAAACATTTAAAAGAAACATTAAAAATTGAAACTGATGATTTTTTTGATTTGGCATGGATTTTTAATAGAATGGCCCTAAAAAACGACATCAAGAGCGTTTATGCCGTATCTTCTTTAAGCAAAATCCTTAAAATAGGTTGCGATTTAAACGACAAGGTTTCTTTAAATATTCTTGAAAATGCTTCATATCAACTAGCATTACAATTTGAGGTTTTAATCAATAAAATGGTAAAAAAAAATGAAAAGTTTTTTTCTTTTAGTGGTGGAGTGTTTTATAATTGGAAAATGTACAGAGATTTAGTGGCTCATAAAATATATAAAATCGATAAGAATATTAAGTGTGTTGAGCCTTGTTTTCAACCGATTTTAGGTGGCTTTATAAAGCATAAAGGATTGGAATGGTCAAATTACAATAAGGATAAATTGTTTAAGCTTCAGCAACAAATAAATTCCCTAAAAAATATATAGCCAGTGTTTGAATTTTAGTTTATTTATTAATTATATAATTTTAGAAAAATTAGGAGTGGATTTGATGAAAAAAAAATATGCATTTGCAGGCGCAAGCATACGTGGATTAGTTATGTTTATGAAGCCTATGATATCAGAAGAATTAAGTGACTTTTGTGAATTGGTAGGTGTTTATGACGTAAATAAAGGCCGTGGTGAACATATAGCCAAAGAAACAGGCCAACCATTTTATGACAATTTTGAAACTATGATTAACGAAACAAAACCCGACACCGTTATAGTTACTACGGTGGATGCTTACCACAGTGATTATATTATTAAATCACTTGAAATGGGCTGTGATGTAATAACAGAAAAACCGATGACAACCGATGCAAATAAATGTAATGCAATATTAGAAGCCGAAAAGAGAACCGGAAAAAAAGTTACAGTCACTTTTAATTACAGGTTTGTACCTTTAATGACAAAGGTTAAAGAAATTGTTTCGAGCGCAACTATAGGCGATGTATTTAGTGTTCATTTTGAATGGATGCTTCCAAGAAACATGCTTGTGGGCTCTCATGGGACAAGTTATTTTAGAAGATGGAATTCTATTATGGAAAAAAGCGGAGGATTGCTTGTACATAAATCTACTCACCATTTTGATTTAATAAATTGGTGGATTGCTCAAGAGCCAAAATATGTTTCTGCATTTGGTAAGCTTAATTTATATGGTGAGCAAGGCAGTAAAAAGTATGCAGGTGGAATTTGCGGTGAAAATTGTCGTAGATGTGAGCACACAAGTACTTGTGAATTTTATCATAAAATAGAAGGCGGAGAGATAACTTATTTCTCGAATTACGAAAATTTTGATAATTATTTTAAAGACCGCTGTGTGTATTCAAAAGAAATAAACATATACGACACAATGGCAGTGAATGTACAATATAAAGAGGGCGCACTTCTAACATATTCTCTTAATGCCACTACTCCTTACGAGGGGTGGAGAATGACAATTAACGGAAGTGGTGGAAGATTGGAACTATTTGTTCCCGAAAGTGGAGTGTTAAACCAAGATAGAAACTGCGATACAGTTGAAGTGTATGACTTGAAAAATAATATTACAAAGCATGAAATTACACGTGTAAAAGGCGGTCATGGTGGAGGAGATGTACGTTTGAGAAGAATGATATTTGTAGGCGATTTAGACGACCCAATGGGACATACAGCAGGAACGAAAGATGGAGCGAATTCAATTATTATCGGTGCAGCGGCAAATATTTCAATTAAAGAAAAACGAATGATAGACATCGACGAAATAATTGATAGATATTGGAATTAGTTTAGAGAATCGCCCAAGCTTAGCCAAGGAAAAAAGAAAAAGAGAAAAATTAGATTTATTGTTAAAACAGTTAAAATCTCATCATTTTAACGGGCAGTGTCGCAGAAAAAGGAGTTTATTGCTATGAAAAATGGCGGATCAGTTTCGTTTTGACGCACTTGCTTGCAACGGCAACGAGGTAATTAAGACCCCTAACTTTGACAGGCTTGCGGCTTTAGGAGTTAATTTCACAAATGCCTTTACGCCTAATCCAATTTGTGTTCCGGGTCGAGCGTCTATTATTACAGGTTGTTACTCTCATAAATGTATCGGTAGAAAAGTAAACTCTGGCACAATAAAAGACGATTACGTAAAAATGCCTGAATTTTTCAAAAAGAACAGTTACAAAACATATTCAATAGGCAAACTTCATTACTCTAAAGCTGTCTGTGACTGTTTATGTGGTCAAAAAAGTTAGCGGTTGAGAAAGAGGTGTTCATTTTTTTCACCGCTGTAAGCAAAGAAAATACATAAATCGTTAGAAAATAACTGTCAAAAAACTCTGTAACAGTACCTCTAAACAAGTTTAATTTCTTTGATCAATGATAAGTCACTATAAAATAAAACTACATTACAACCAACTATTATGTATTATAGAATCTTTTAATGTGTTTTTTAGCGTTTTTACAATTTGTGGGTTTTTATCGGCTATATTATTAAGTTCTTTAGGGTCATCTTTTACACTATATAGTTCATCTTCATCATTATAGTTAATAATTAACTTGTATTCAGGCGTTTTTATGCATCTGTAAGAGGCATGGTAACTGGTTTCTGCAGAGACTATAAATGGCCTGTGCTTGTCTTCTCCGCCAGCAAGTATATTAGCAAATGATAGAGCGTCTACCTTTTCTCCCATACGTTCTCTTGCGCCTGTTATTTCGCATATAGTTTCACCTACGTCCATAAGTTCTAAATAGCTGTTTACCCTGCGATTATTAAAACTTTTGCGAGACACACAAAGAGGTATATGTAAAGACCCCTCATAACAAGTGTGTTTTGTATACCAACCGTGGTCTCCTATCATCTCTCCGTGGTCACTGCTAAAAAATATATAGGTATTGTCAGCTTCACCGGTTTTATCAAGCGTATCTAAAATTTTACCAATTTGCTCATCAATCTGTAATATGTATGCCAAATAATGCTTTAATGCTTTCTTTTTGTCTTCATTTGAAACACCTTCTAAAAAATGACTCTGAGCTACTTTTTGACTTATCGGCTTTCCGTCTAAGTTATCCTCAATAAGTTGTGGTAACATATTGTCTGAAATTTTTTCTAAGAATGATGGATGTGGGTCATATGGATTATGAGGACCTGCAAAGCTTACAAGCAAATGCCAAGGGTACTCAGGGTCGGCATTTTCAAGCCATTCACAAGCTTTTCTTCCTACAAATCCGTCGTGGTGCTCCTCTACTTCAAGTGGTGAAGTAAATGTGTTTTTGTCTACCCAATTCCCTTTCATCGCATTTTTTTGGCTATTTGTAAAGGTTAAAAGTTTGCCTCTTTGATTAAGAAATTCACCATAAGGACCTAAAACATCATCGGGTGTAGAACTGAACGCATGGTTTTTTCCCTCTATTTCATATGGGTGAGTAAACCCATAGCTGTACATTACAGGTCTGTTTCCTCTTTTTCCGTTGTGCGGGTCGGGTTTTGCTAAATCTAATTTTCCTACACAACCTACCTTGTAACCTATGTCTCTTATCCTTTTATAATATGTGTCAGCATAAACCGATAAGTAGCTGTCATTTTCAAGACAGCTACTGCGTAGTGGGTGAATTCCGGTTGCAAGAGAAATTCTTGCAGGTGCGCATACAGGGCTGTTTGTGTAGCAGTTTTCAAAAATAATTCCATTATTTGCTATTCGGTCTATATTGGGTGTTTTAACAAGTTTGTTTTGATACCCCACAAAATCATATCTGTGTTGGTCGCACATAATAAATAGTATATTTGGTTTATTTTGTGTACTCATATATAAGCTTCCTTTCTTAGTTAAAAACGCAGATGAAGACAAACTCCATCCGCGTTTTTTTCTATTTACTAATTAACCCCATTGTCTTGCATAGGCTTCGTTGTATATTTTAAGTACTTCGGAAAGTCCCATGTTTTCGAGTTCTGCAATATAGGCATCCCAATCCTTATCAAGATCCATTCCACCTGTTAAGAAAAGAGCTGTCATTTCATCAAAGTATGCATCTGTTACAGCTGTAATTTGTGCCATATCTCTTGATTCATCGGCAGTGAATTTAATAGGGGGAACTTGTGATACACCATATGGCTCGTAAGCCGTTGGGAATTGCTCCCATTTAAGGCGTTTTTGTGTCATAATTTCAGGGTCGGTAAATTCGCCGTCTATCATAGCCTGTGTACGATTACCAGGGCCTACAGATTGCCAGTGTATAGCCGCAGGTGAGCCCCACGGAGTTATTTCTTCATAAAGTGGAGGAGAGTTTCCTACAAGGTCAACCGCACCTTCTTCAAACATATCGCTTGTTTTATGGTCAACTCCGGGTTCTCCAAACCTGTTCCACATAGATATTTCTTCGCTATACATATAGTCTGCAAGTTTAGCCGCTACTTCAGGGTGTTCACAACTATTAGTAATAACATATTGGTTCAAGCCATAGCTTGCATATGGGTTATATCTTGCTTGTTTTACTCCGTCAGGGCCTTCAATAGCTTCAACAACATAAGCATAATCCCAAATTCTTGTTCCTGCTGTATCTGTAAATGAAGACAAGCCAAAACTTAATGAAGAACCTACGGTTGGCACGTCTCCCATTTCAGTTAATTGTTTCATTTGGGCACCGTCTTGAGTTAAGCTTATTGGATGAACAAGACCTTCATCAATAAGCATTTTTATATAGCGTAAACCCTCTCTCCATTCTTCTTGAGTATAGGCAAATTGCAAAGTACCGTCGTCTTCAATATATAGATAATTACCGCCATCACTGTAAATAAATGGCATCATTAAAAAGCCTGTAATAGGTTGGTCGGCACTTGATGCTAAAGGAATTTCGTCTTGCTCACCATTGCCGTTAGGATCTTGGTCTTTAAATGCTTTTAATACGTCATAAAGCTCATCAGTTGTTGTAGGCATTTCCATGTCTACAGCCTCAAGCCATGCGCCTTGAATAAACATACATTGGGCATAGAAGTTTCCGTAAGAAACATTTTTGTTTGGAAGTCCATAGATGCTACCATCGATTGAGGTTATCATAGGTGATAAAAGTTCATCCTCTGCCATCAGAGCAGAAAGATTAGGCATGTGCTCCTCAATTAAGCCCTCAAGTGGAATAAATACGCCTTGCTCTGCATATTGAACAACTGTGCTGTCGTCCATACCACCAAAAAATACGTCTGGCAGACTCTCGCCACTTGCAAGCATAAGATTTCTTTTGCTTGTAGCGTCAGAAGACGGAACTACTGTCCATTCTATGTCAACACCCGTTACACTTTCTACTTTTTGTGTAAGAGTATTCTCATTATAGTCAGTTACCGCTGAACCTTGACTTACAAAAAACTCTATTGTTATAGGTTCTTCAACAATAGGGAATTCACCAGGTGCAGAATAATAAGCATCTTCACTGTCTGCAGAGTCTGCATTTGATGTTCCTTCTTGTGCTGTGCTACCTGTTGTATCGTCTTCGACAGATGGGGTGTCGGCACAACCTGTTAGCAATAATGAACAAGCTACCAAAGCAAGGGTAATTTTTCTAATTGATTGTTTCATTTAATTTCTCTCCTTTTTTTGTTAAATCTATCCTTTAATTGCTCCAACCATAACACCTTTTAAAAAGTGTTTTTGAACAAACGGATACATGCACCAAACAGGTAAACTTGCAACTATGATTAGTGAATATCTAAGTAAATCTGCAAGTCCTGATTTTGCAGCTAAAAGCTCTTCATCTACTATATTGCTCATATCTACAGAGTTTTCTACCAGTATCTCTCTAAGTACAAGCTGTAAAGGAAAACGCTCTTGGCTATTTAGGTAAATCATTGCATCAAAATATGCATTCCAGTGCCCAACAGCATAAAATAACACCAATACCGCTGTTAAAGCAGTAGATAAAGGAATAACTATTTTTATAAGGTATTTTATATGTGTGCAACCATCAAGTGATGCCGCTTCGTAAAGTTCTTCTGATATAGAGTTTTGGTAGAAAGTTCTTGCTACTATAAGATTATAAACTCCTATTGCATTAGGTATAACCATAACCCAAAAAGTATCAATTAAGTTTAGGTCACGAATAAGCATATATCTTGGAATTAGACCTGCGTTAAAAATCATAGTAAATGTAAATAAAAACATTAAAAGGTTTCTTCCTCTAAAGTCACGTCTTGATAAAGGATAAGCCGCTATTATTGTCATAAACACATTTATTGAAGTTCCAACCACCGTGTAAAGAAAAGTATTAACATAGCCTGAAACTATAGAATCGTCTGAAAAAACCGCAGTATAACCCTTTAAAGTAGGCCTTACTGGCCATAAATACACCTCTCCGGAAATTACAGCAGACGGATCGCTAAACGAGGCACTAAATATGTATATCAACGGATATATTACTATTAAAAAAGCTAATATAAGCAGTGTGTTATTAATAAAATAAAACACTTTGTCAGATACAGGGTCTTTTATTTTATTGTTTATCTGTTGCATTTTTTTCTCCTTTCTTTAGGTATTTACCACAAACTGTTTTCTGACACTACTTTTGACACTTTGTTAACAGTAACAATAAGAATAATGTTTATTGCCGAACGAAACAACCCTATAGCTGTTGAGTAAGAGAAATCTGCCGCCGCCGACTGTAAACCTATCTTATAAACGAATGTAGATATGACCTCTGAAACTGAAAGATTTAATGAGTTTTGCATCAAATAAATTTTCTCAAAGCCAACATTAAGTATTTGACCTGTGTTCATTATAAGCAAAATAATTGTTGTTGGAAGGATGCCAGGTAAGTCGACGTGAAGTATTCTTTTAAATCTGTTTGCACCATCTACTATAGCCGCTTCATGTAGCCCCGGGTCAATTCCGGCTAAGGCTGCTAAATAAATAATTGTGCCATATCCTGCGCTTTGCCAAATACCTGTCCATACATAAATGTGCCTAAATAAATCGGGGTCACCCATAAAGTCATATGCTTCTCCGCCAAAAAGTTTAATAAAGTTATTTATCATGCCTACTGTTGGAGACAAAAATTGTAAAATAATGCCTACCATTACTACAGTTGATATAAAATGTGGCATATAAATTACAAATTGTACTGTTTTGCGAAGTCTTGTTTGCAAACAGCAATTTAAAGAAAGTGCAAGGATAATGGGCATAGGAAACCCTGCTATAAGTCCATATAAACTTATTATAATGGTGTTTCCCATAAGCTTACCAAAGTTATAAGATGTAACAAAATTGATAAAGTGTTCAAAACCTACCCACTCGCTACCAAAAATCCCATCTACTGCACGGTAATCCTTAAATGCTATTTGTATTCCGTACATAGGACCATATGCAAATATTAAAAGCCAAGCTAATGGTAATGCTATTAATAAATACAATTGCCAGTCTCTTTTAAAATAGCTTGCAAAGCTACTTCTTTGTGGTTTTAACTGTACCGACATCTTATCTTTTGAAATCATAATGCACAAAAACCTCCTATTAATTGATTTATTTATATTTCTTTTGCTGTATAAATGTTATCATAGTATTGTAAAACTGTAAATTGTAAATAACAGAAAAGTAATGATAAAACCGATAAATTGATAATGATTTATCGGCTTTATAGTGAAAATGTTGATTTTTAAAATAAAATATGTTACAATAATAGACAAATTATTGTTGATTTTTATTATTTTATGTTAATGTCAACAATTCAAGTGATTTTATTATGTTGCCAATTAATTTAAAAGGAGTGTTGATATATAATGAATAAATTTATTAATTTTTCACAGTTAAGCATTAATCCAGTTATAAAAAAATATATCTTCTCCTACCTTTTAATAGTGTTTTTTCTTATACTCACATATACAGTAACATATGTTTGGTTGTTTATGGGTATGAGGGATATGTTGGTTGAAAATATATCAAATGAAATTTCAGGTTCAGCTTCAACTATAGGTTCTGTTAAAGAAGAGTTTAAAAACATTTCTCTTGCTATTATGAAAGATAATGAGCTTTCTTCATTATTAAGAGGAGATTACAATCAAAAAAATATAGATTACTATTCTCTTTATGAATGTAAAAACGAAATAGGTAAATACTCATCTACCAACAGCAACATATTTTCTATATCTGCAATATCTCCCGAAAACGACCTTATTGTCTCTTCCGTAGGTGCAACTACTTTCTTTTATGATTCTGAAGAAAATCTAAATAATATTTTATACGACAATTTTAATTATATAGACGGCAATATTGTTTATATTTACGATACCTCTGTAGGCATAGATGGTTTTAATTCCAGTTCAAGAATCGAGATAGTATTAAACCCCAGTGTTTTAAGCCATGCATTTCTTTATGTAGTTGACACTGTGGAAGGATTTGTTAATGTAAATGACTTTGATAACAATTTTATATATTCCTCTGACAACAATTATCAAAACCCACAAAGCCATTCAAACTTTATTATTGTATCAAAGGGCTACCCAGAAATAAATCAAGTGGTTACGATAGGCATTCCAAACTCGTATATTTTTTCTTATCTGTCTACTGTTCTTGAATTTATGATTATTTCAGCAATAGTTATTTTAGTTTTCGGAATTACATTTTCTATATTACTTTCAATAAAACAAAGTTCGCCTATAATTTCTATTGTTAATCAATTGTCTCTAACAAACTCTAAGGGTCAAAAAGATATACTTAAAATGGTGCAAAGCGAAGTTTCTAATCTTATTCTTACTAAGGAAGAGTTTAACCGACAAATTACATACCAGCAAATGACTATGAAAGATTTATTTATAAATCGTCTTTTCACTGGAGTGCTTGAACCTGAGGATAAATTTCAATTTTCTGAATACTTACCTTATGACTATATTAACTCAGAGTATATAATGTGCAATGGATTGATTGTATCAAACAGTGAGCAAAATACTATTAAAAGCGAAGATGAAAGGACGGTAATACTTCTTTACATTAAAGAACTTATAGTCAGAGAGTTTAAAGATAGACTTTTGATAAGAGCTCATTCAAAACTCATACCATTTTCAGTATTTTCACAACCAAATTGCAAATTAGATTGTGAAGAAATAAAAAGCAAACTCACTATAATTTCAAAAGATGTTTCAGTACGCTTTGGTATCTTTCTTCAATTTTTTATTGGACAAATTTTTGACGATTTTGAAAGAATGCCATTAAAATATTTAAAGGTTCGTGAACTTCGACAATATTATGCAGGTAAAACTCAGGCAGAAGTAATTAGCTTAGACGATATAGAGCTGAAAAACGATATATTATACTACCCGTCTGAACTTGAAAGATTATTTATTACTTACTGCAAAAACGCAGATGAAAAAAGGGCGTTAGCATTTATTGATGAAATATTTGAAAGAAATGAATTAATTAACACACATTATACTTTTGGCTATTTAAAACAAGAGATAAGCGGTAGTTTTATTAGAGTGTTTGAAGAACTGAATTTTATTACCACTGAGAATTTAGATTACCAAAAATCACTTTTAGATATACAAAATTATGACAGATATAAAGCGCTTGTTATTGCAAAATGTAAAGAAGTATGTGCTTATGCAAACAAATCGTTCGAAGACAAAAAATCCCAAACCATACAATGCATTATGGATTTTATCAAAGAATTTTACAGTGACAGTTCTCTATCTCTTACCGTAGTAGCGCAAAAGTTTTCTATGAGCGACGGGTATGTTTCTAAGTTATTTAAAAAAGAAACTTCACAGACTATATCATCATATATCGAAACTGTAAGATTGTCAAAAGCGACTGAACTACTTTGCAATTCTACTATAACTGTTACCGAAATAAGCGAGCTTGTAGGGTATGAAAAAATAAACACATTTTACAAGGCGTTTCAAAAACATTTTGGAGAAAGTCCGAAAAAATATCGAGAGTCACAAAACGAACCCAGACAGAATACAAGCCATGCCATATGGCCATAATCAAAAACAGACTTGAAAGTAAATTTTACAACTTTCAAGTCTGTTTTATATGTAAATTAAATATAAATAAAGCTACGATTAAAACAAATGGCTTATATTTCTGTTTTTTAGCCAAAATACAATTGAAAATCATACATTTATATGTTATACTGACAAAAAATATATGAAAAGAGGTCGAACAATGAACATACTGATGATAATGACAGACCAACAGCACAAGTACGCCTTAGGGGCAGTTACCCCATATGTAAAAACTCCTAACTTAGACAAACTTGCAAAAAATGGTACACTTTTTACAAATGCCTACTCAAACAACCCTGTATGTAGCCCTTTTAGAGCAATTTTATACAGCGGAAAATATTCAAAAGATACAGGTGCTATGGGCAACGAATGCATTATACCTGATAGTGAAATCACTTTACCAAACGAGCTTGAAAAATTAGGATACGAGACAAGCTTTGTGGGTAAATATCATATAGGAGACAAAGGAAACACTCCTATTTTAGAAAAATACAGGGCAGGACACAAGCATTTCTTTGGTTACCAATGCTATAACGGATTTTTAGACAATGTATGTTTTTACGACGAGAATGATGTAGAACATACATTTGACGGGCACAGAACAGACGTAACAACTGAAATAGGTATTGATAGACTAAGAATGCTTGCGAAAAAAGAAAAACCATTTTTACATACAATATTCTATCAAGCTCCGCATTACCCAGAGCAACCCTCACTAAAATACGAAAAAATGTATGACGATTTCACCTTCCCTATGCCTGAGGAGTTTTCAGAAGTTGAGCCTTATACTCCTACTTTTTCTCCGCCAAGCCCAAAACCTCGTGAACTTGACAGAGACTATAAAAATTATGGAGGAGACATACAAAGATACTTAAAACTATACTACGCTATGGTTAGCCAAATAGACGAGAATGTGGGCAAAATTCTTGATGAGCTTGAAACTTTGGGCATAGCAGAAGATACAGCAATAATTTTTTCTGCCGACCACGGTGACATGCAAGGCTCTCACGGAATGGTTAACAAATGCCTACCTTTTGAGCGTTCATGCGGTATTCCTTTAATAGTAAATATCCCGGGAACAAGCCAAATCCCTGTAGTAGATACGCCGGTTTCTGCCGTGGATTATTACCCTACTTGCCTTGATATAGCTGGTGTGAAATCCTGTAAAGAAATTCCAGGAGAAAGCCTTATACCTTTATCTATAGGTGAGAAAACCTCGCATATACCTGTTTTTGCAGAAAACAATTTGGGGCAAAACAATTGGATTATGTACCGTGACGAGAAATTTAAAATAGTAGCTGAAAGAGACAGTCACGAGCCTGTTTATCTTTTTGATATGGTAAACGACAATACCGAAAGTTGTAATTTATTGGGCAAGCCTGAATATGCAGAGATACAAGCAGATTTGACAAAAAAACTTATAGAAATGTTTAATTTTAAATATTAAATAAAATCAAGCAATATTTATTTTTCGAGAACTTTGTTAATCTAATATAAAAATAGTCTTTATATTTTTTTCTCCCAGACTTATGTGGGAAGAAAAAAGAAAAGAGAAAAAACAACTTTATTCTTAAAAAACTAATGATTTCATCATTTTGTTTCAACAGTAATTATTAAACTATAATCAGGAGGTCGTATGATAAGCAGTGATAAATTAAAGCGATACTCACTTGTGGTAAAAGCGGACAAATTGAAGCCGAGCGAGACTCTACAGTTACAGGAAGAGAGCGCCATGTAGATGCCGCAAGAGACTATTATTTTCCTTATCCTCAGCGTGCAATTCATACAAAAGATTATTTGCACATAATAAATTTCGCTCCTAATCGTTGGCCTATGGGTGCACCTTTAGGGCTTGAAGACCCAAACCATGTGATTGACTATAATTTGCTAAAAACTGACACTTATGCGGCTTTCCCAGACATGGATGCAAGTCCAACAAAAGCATGGATAATTTATCATAGAAATGAAGATGAATATAGAAATTACTACGATTTAATGGTGGGCAAACGCCCGTATGAAGAACTTTATGATTTGCGATATGATAAAGATGCCGTTAATAATGTAGCCGCAGATAGCAAATATTCAAAGATTAAAAGCGAGCTTAATTTAAAACTGTTAACTTTACTTAAAGAGCAAAATGACCCTAGAGTTATTGAAGAAGATTGTTGCTTTGAAAACTATCCTTACACAATGGTCACACAAGACCCTGAACGTACAAAAGTAAAATTACCGATTAAATAACAAACACTTATGTTTCACATTAGCAATGTAATAAATATCCACCCTTGTAAACAAAGAAATAACCGCTCACGATTTAATTTTATATCGTGGGCGGTTATAATTTCCAAATAATAAGTAATGTTCTTAGGAAAACTATTTTGCAATTTAAAATAGGAACTGACCTTTTTTGTATAACAATTTGAAATCATTGTGTCAAGTTCGGCGGTGGTCTCTACCTAACGCTGTACCTAGGATTATTGATGATACCTCGGCTATTGCAAAGGGTGTTGATAAAGAGCTAATGGTTGATGAAATTAATAAACTTAACTCTGCTAAAAAAGACTTAGAGCAAAGGATAGCAGAGAGCAAGGCTATAACTCTTCCACCAATAGAGGAGGAACATGTAAGAGAAGCATTACTTAAGTTTAAAGAGTATGTAAAAGCTAATAACAGCATTGAATGCTTAAATTTTATAAAGTCTTATATTCATAAGATTGAAATCTTTAAAGATTTAGTCGAAGTCACTTTTATAGTGGCTTCGGCTATTTTTAATGCTATGTTACCCAGATGATAAAAGTGGAATGGTAGTTATCAGCCTAAGTATAAGCAGAGAAGAGTTAAAAAGAATGTCTAATCAGAGAAGAAAGAGAGCCTTGCACTCAGAGTTTAAACAACGCTATTTGA
>CAYJEZ010000009.1:0-9033 GCA_964369215.1 uncultured Eubacteriales bacterium | reverse complement strand
TCTAATCAGAGAAGAAAGAGAGCCTTGCACTCAGAGTTTAAACAACGCTATTTGAAAGGGTATGAGATAGTTAGAACAAAGTAAAAATATATGATACTATTATTAATTTTAACGATAAAAATTCCCCGATAGAGAACCCATACTTATATCCGATATAAAAGGCACACAAAATCGAGTAAAAGCTTTAATATGTGGATTTTACGAAGATTTTTTGTTGCTCTTTTAATTGGATATTAGTATTAAACGGGGAACTTTATCGGGGAAATTAACTTTTAATGTTACTATACATATTAATAGTATACAAAGTTAGCCTAAAGCCTCAATTAACGACAATAGAAAAAATCCACAGAATATAATGCAATAATTGCAATGCAATAGTATTGCATTGCAATTATTGCTTTAAACTGTGGATTTTCTGGTCGAGGTGAGAAGGCTCGAACTCCCGGCATCTTGTTCACATATACTCCAAAGCTGTCTGTGACTGTTTATGTGGTCAAAATTAAATATATAAACTAAATAAAAAAACCATATAAGTCTCATTCAAAAATTGAACTGCTGTAAACAAAGAAGAGAAACAATAATTACTTTTATTCTCAAACTAATACACAGCTTACAATACAATCATAAGTTAATTTAATTATATTACTCCATATCGCTAAATAAAAAAGTAGTATCATTTAAAGCTTTGCCATAATTTTGACTGTTTCTAATAATTGAGACATCTGCAAAATTTATATTACCGTCACCATTTATATCATATATGCTATTTGTTGCATTTGCGACTATATTATAGTACTCAGGTGATACAAATGTAGAGATATCTGAGTAATCAATTATGTTATCAGCATTGATATCTCCTGTAATCAAACTCAAGTTCGAAATGCCCGACACGCTAAGATGTTGTCCGGATTCCAGTGGAATTCCCAAAATGACTGTATCTAAATTACCTTGCTGATTTATTGTAAGCGTGTATTCACCTGCTGGCACATCTGTAAACATAAAGCTACGAACTGTAGTGCCAATAGTGTAAGCTTTCGAGTATCCTGCACCACTGAGTTCCACCGTAATAGCCGTATTTGAATTTAAACTTTCAACACTTCCGCTAACCGAGCCTGACATAGCGACAACGCTCTCGTTAACATTAACATTTACAGTACTTTCAATGTCTGTGCCTGCTAGTGTAAGGGTAAGCACAGTGCTACCTGGTGCCATACCTGAAATACTGATAGTTGCAGTGCCGTCTTCTGCTATAATTACACTTTGGTCAGGGTAATTTGCTATAGAGTCTACGGCTGATGTAACTGTTAGCACTTTTCCTGCAACTGCCGCGGCAGGTGCAAGTGTTACAACAAGGTTTTCACTTGAGCCGTCTACTATTTCCACCGTATCTGTAGCAGGCGTTATGCTTTCAGGTCTAAGAGCAATAGTAATGTCTGAATTTACATAGGCTGCTACCATAGGTGTGCGAGCATAACTCAAAACATCGCTCGTAACTGTAATTTGTGTACTTTGACCAACTGTAAAGTTTTCACTCGGAACAAATTCAAATTTAGAAGCATACGAGGTGCTTCCGTCAGCTGTTAACTCCTCATTAATTGGTAAAACTTGGCCTGACACCATACTTCCATCTACCGTGACTGAAACACTTAGGTTTGACACCGTATCAATTTCCATATATTTTGAGAATTCAATTACAATGCCGTTTTGATACCCTGCAACTCCCACAACTGTAGGTTGCGCATAAGATGTCATCGGAATATTTACCTCAAGCTGTGGGGGAGGAACAGGAAGCCACTCGCTATAGGTTGTCTCGTAACCTAAAAACTCGTATTTTACTTGCCAGTTTCCTGTCGGAACATCCCATGCATAACGACCCTCTTCATTTGTTGTAAGCGGATTTTCTTGTCCAAAGTTTTGTGCATTCCAAAACTTTGCGTGTGTCTCTACTTCTCCAAAAATATTTTCTTCTCGCACTTGTTCATATACTGTGGTAGTTACACCCTCTAATCTGTTTGACGGAACCGCCTCATACACATATCCGGACGGGTCTATAATTGGCTGAAGAGTTCTTGGGTAGCGTACACGTGGCACACCCGGTGCTGTTGCCCCCAACATTTCAGGCGTGTCTTCCTCTGCTGAGCAATCTTTGTAGGCTTGCAAAATTTGAAGCTCTATTAAACGAAGCTGCGCATCATACTCTGCAAATGTTTTGCTCATTTTTCTACGCTGTGAACTTGCTTCTGTTGGTGTGTATGCCGCCGCCATACCACCTGTTAAGCCCTCGTAAATTGTCATAACGTCACCTACCGGGCCTTTAATTGCAGCGCTGGTGTTAGGCAGTTCTTTTTCAATTTGATTTAGCAGTTCACTACCTAAAAACTTAACAACTTTTTGTGTTAACTGCCATTTAGTGTAGTGTCCGCTTATAATTTTCATAAATTCATCATATGTCGCCTTATAGCCCTCTACTTTGTCTGAAATTCCATATGCTTTGTCCACTGCCCAGATTGCGGCATATTTTGCAAGTTCTACTTGCATATCAAAATTATAGTCAAGCACATCATCCATAATAGGTTGGTTTGTAAACAAACTGGGGTTGTCAAGGCGAGGCGTACCGTCTTTGCACTTTGCCTGTGCAAGCATTAAAATATATTCCCTTTTTGCATTTAATTCCCATGTTGTTTCATCAATAAATGAAATCATAGAGTATAGCTCTGTGGCTAAATCTACCCAAGGTGCGGCTTCTGTCACAAGTGTTACAGAGTCTGCAACCCATCCTAACCATTTTAGTGGTCCTGCACGACCTATTGATGACGCTTGCACAGAAGACATTTGTGCACTTTCTGAAATTGATGTTCCTAGGCTCATTGCCTCTATTTGTGCATCATAATCTTCTCTAATAGCGTCCATAATCGGTGTGTAATCATAAATCATTTGAAACGCCGCACCGTCGGTTGGTGATACAACCGTGTATACCTCTGTATTGCTATTTGGTTTGTCAATTTTTATGTAATGATTTGCATCATAAATAGAGGCAGTATAGCCCTCTCCCTCTAAATCGGTGCCTGCAAAATGTTTTTGATAATCAAGTAGTATAACCTCTGCACTTGCAAGCGTTTCACTTCCATATGTTTCATCGTCCCAAAACAGGTCGGCTTTAAATGAATTATCGGTACGCTCTGTAACAGTATAACCGTAAGGGTTTGTATTGCCCTCAGACGTTATGCCGTCCATAACCATTTTAACAAAGTCGTTTTCGTCGTTGCTTTGCTCTATACTCATACTTTCATCAATATCATCTTCATACGACAAAGCAAAACCTGTGGGTGCTATATCCGGCACATACACTACCCATTCGCCTGTTCTTTCACTATATTTAGGCACAACTTTTTCATATTCTTTTGGCACGCCCTCAAGGTATAAAACTACATCTTTTACAGCGTCTTTTGATGTGTCTGAAAACTTTATACTAAACGTACAGTCTGCCACACTACCTCTAATGCTATAATGCACCAAATCTTCTTTATAATTGTCAAAATTAAATACTATATTGCCTCCAACTATATCCTCAGATGTCAATCGGACACTTTCAACTTCGACATAATCTACATTATATCGAACAGAATAATTTTGTGAACGGTATGGCGCACCCGATGACAGTGTCGCACTCATATGTATAATATGGTCTTGCACGCTGTATTGGTTATTAAGTGTAACAGTATCAGAAACTTCACCATACTCATTAGATGTGACTTCGCCTATTAGGCGGTCATTGTCGTATACATAAAATGTCATTTTAGGAAATGCATTACCTGAAATCTCAATATTAGTATCAGACGTTTTTTTCGGCACATAGAATGAGAAATCGTTTACAGTTATTAATTCACTGCCTATAGGTTGCCTCTTTGTCTCTCCGTCTAAAGTAAACTCTATCCAACCGTCAAGTAAAAGCTCATTGCCAACTTGTGCGGTATCAACACAAAAAACAAACATATCATTTAAATTGTTTACAGAAACAGTCAATGCACCATTCTCAAAGGTAAACGGTATTGGCGCCTTACCTAGATACACCGCATCCTCTATCAAGTCTAGCGAATTCGGAATATTTGTAATAAATTTAACATTAGATACTCTGTTTGCGTACTCTGGCTTAAACGTAATTCCTGTGCGTACTGAAATAATTTTTCCAACTACTACCGAGTTGTAGTTTGCCCTAAAAAAGTTTTGCTCAGTGTCAGTATAGTAAAACTTATCGTCACTAAATTGTGGAACGTCCCCTGTATTAACTTTCGCTTGTTCTCCCGCAGATACAGTGAAAGTAGTTTTTACATAATCCGTACTTTCTACAAGCCCTGCATCTGTAATACCATCAAGCGTAGATATACGGTTAAACGCCTCGTTTTCGCCAATAGATACCACAGTGTATGTGCCCGATTTTAAAGGTAGGGTATCGGCAACCAAGCTTTTGTACGAATACGTGTCAACATAGTTTCCGTCACTGTCGTAAATAACGGCTACCTCAGACAGATTAAGGCTTGTATCAGCAGTAAAACGTGCTGTTCCGTTTTGTGTCATAAGTATTGAGGTTTCTGCATATTCACCGTTTACGGTAACTGTGCCTGTAGCATCGGCGTATTCTCCGTTTTTGTCTTTTACCGTTATTGTAACCTTGTCGCCCGACACTACGCTGTTATCTGTTACAATAATAGCAGGGTATTGCAATGTGGCATTTGTAATCTCTTTGTTTTGAGTGCTGTTAAATAGCGAAAAGTCCAGACGCTCTGATGTTGAGAATGACGATACTTTTGAGTCGCTAGCATCTGTCATTGTGTCTTTTTTCTCTACTATTACGCTAATTGTCACTCCACTTATTTCACGCAGCGTAACATCTTCCACTCGTCCGTCTAACCAGTCGTTTTTTTGTATGGTTTGATTAAAATAATTTGGTTTTGATAATGACAGCGTACCTGCTAAATTTTTTACAGTTATTTTATACGTGCCGTCACTTGCGGTGTCAGCTTGGCTTATAATATTTTGCCCACCTATGTTTTGGCTAAGTGTAACTGCTACATTTGCCATAGGTTTATTGTCCTCGGTTAAAACCTTACCGTTAATTGTAACATTTTCTATTTCAGCAAGTGTAATTACCACATTATTTTCACTTGCTGTTATAGTGTGTGTGCCACTGGGTGGTGTGTGGTATGTTGTTTTAAGCTCGTCGTTTAAAACAATTTCATAAGCTATAATTTGAGATGCGCTCAGTTGTGAGAGTTCAGTTCCTGAGCCAATGTGCCTCACTCCGTCCGCTGTGTTTTCATATAGGCGGATATCCACCATATCGCTTACATCTATTCCGCCTGCTTTTACTAAGACTGTCATAGCATAAGTGTCTGAAAGCTCGGTAATCTCTATTGCTGTTTCAGTTTCTGTAAGCACACCTGTAGACACCGAGCCTAAAACTGCACCATATGCATTTAAAAGCTCTACTAAATAGCTTTCGTCCTTTTCTAAACCGTAAATTTTATATGTATTTTTATTTGCAGTGCTAAGCTTTATGTCAGAGCCGTCTTTTTCGTTTGTTAATCGCAATGTCATACCGCTGTAGTCACCTACAGGCAGAGTAAGCTCTAGCGCCACTGTATTACTTGACGGATATAAATATGGAATATTATTTTTCATGGCAAAGGCTTCGCCCTCTGTCCCCGGTACAACTATCAATGTAAAGTTATCCGGTAAATAGTCAAATGCTCTACTAGTAGATATAATATTAACACTAGCTGGAATATAAAGTTCAGACAGATTGCAATTTCTGAAAGGATAATACCCTTGAATTTCTTCTAAAGTTTCAGGAAGGTATACATTAGCAAGTTGTGTGCAACCGGAAAAAGTATATCCGTTTATTACCGTTACACCCTCAGGTATACTTATTTCTTGCAAACTTTTACACTCTTGAAAGGCATACGAGCCAATTTCTGTAAGAGAATTAGGAAGAGTTATAGCACGTAATTTAGAACACCTTCCAAATGCGTTTGTGCCAATAATTTCAAGTGAGTTGCCGAGTTCTACCACCTCAAGCGAAGCACAAGTATAAAAGGCATAGTTTCCAATTGTTGTAACACTATCGGGAATATCAATAGAAACAAGCCCTGAACTTGCAAATGCATATAATGAAATTTCTACAAGTCCGCTAGGAAGTGTAATGCTTTGTAGTGAAGAACAATTTTCAAAAGCTCTGGTTCCTATCACAGTCACTGTATTTGGAATTTCAATATTTTTCAAGGCAGTACACTCTTTAAAAGTATTAGAATCTAATTGGGTAATAGCGTTTGGAAGTGTTACCGTATGTAAATTCGAGCATCCGCTAAATGCAAAACCTCTCAAATTTTCACCTGTAACACTGTTAGGAATTACAATACTTTGTAGTGAAGAACAGTCTTCAAAAGCGTTGGTTCCTATCACAGTCACTGTATTTGGAATTTCAATATTTTCCAAGGCAGTACAATCTTGAAAAATACCGGAATCTAATTTGGTAATAGCGTTTGGCAGTGTTACTGTATGTAAATTCGAGCATCCTCTAAATGCAAAACCTCCCAAATTTTCACCTGTAACACTGTTAGGAATTACAATACTCTCTAACCCGCTGTATGCAAATACATTATTTTCTATAGTTTTTAGTCCTGTTGGCAAATTTATAGATTTTAAAGCAGTAGTACCATTAAAGCTATTTCCTCCAATTGTTAACACTGTGTTTGGTAGAGTAATTGATGTCAGTGTATTTGCGCCATAGAACATATTAGGAATTATTGTTTCAGAAGCAGTAAACCTAATATCATAATCTCCACTTGTAGGGCCTGCAGTTGTTAGAAGTGTACAGTTTTTAAATACATCTGCGCCCATAGAGGTAACCGACGGAGGAATAACCACGTTTTCCAGCACACTACACCCAGAGAACACACCGCCAAAAAGTTGATTTAGAGTACTTGGCAAAGTAATATTTTTAAGTGCAGTGCAACCCTCAAACATAAGCGGGCTTAAAATTTTTGTCCCTTCAGATATAACGACGGTATGTAAAGATGTGCACCCTTGAAATATTTTATTGGAAGTGGTAGAACCTATAACAGTACCCGGAATGGTTACAGACAAAAGAGAAGTACAAAGTGCAAAGGCATAATCACCTATTTCTTCAAGAGTATTCGGAAAATCTACTGAAACAAGCGCACTTGCTCCATACAAAGCATAGTCGGGAATAGTTTGTGTCCAGCCGTATTCAAAGTCGTATCCTCCGCCTATAGGCCCTGCGGTGGTAAATCCACAGTTAGAAAATGCATTCATACCTATAGTTTGTACGCTTTCAGGAATGGTTATAGATGTAAGTGACGTACAACCTAAAAATGCATTATAAGCAACCTCAGTAACAGTTGACGGAATGTCAATTGTTTGAAGAGATGTACAGTTCTCAAAAGCACTACCGTAAATAGTTTGCAGACCATCAGGTAGAGTAACAGTCTCTAAAGAGGTGCAGTTTTTAAACCAATTCGTGGGAATATTTGTACTGCTACCCAAAAAAGTAGCGTTAACAAGTGATGAGTCCATAAAGACACCTGATGATATTACTGTAGTAGTGGAGGGAATAGTAACAGAGGTAAGCCCACTGTTAATAAACGCATAATCACCAATAGTTTCAAGCCCCTCAGGTAAAGTAATGCTACTTAGTGAACTACAATCACGAAAAGCAGAATTTGCAATTTCAATCAATGCACTAGACATCGTAACACTATTTAATGATGAGCAAGCGCTAAACGCATAACTATCAATATGTGTAACATTATTTGACATAACAACTGTTTCTAAAGCTTCTGAGTAAGCAAAGGTGCTTGGATTAATTCTTGTTATACCACTTCCTATTGTGACAGAGAGAAGACCGTCACAATACTGAAATGCATTATTCCCTAAAGATATAACATGGTCAGGTATAATTATAGATGTAAGGGAATCACAACTAGAAAATGCACTATTCTCAATAGTTTGCACACCACTTCCAATAGTTACAGAAGAAAGTAGTGCACAATATGCAAACGCACTTTGTCCAATAGTGATAACCGTGTCAGGCATAGTAACTGTGGTTAATAAACGGCAACCATAAAATGCCGAATTACCAATTTTTACAACATCAACACCGCCTATTTGCTGTGGAATATTCGCTACGGTAACACCCGGGTCCGCGTCTGTTATCTCACCTGTAGCGGTGTCAAATTGCAGTCTGCCACCCTCTACCCCATCTACTGTAAACCACTCACGAGTTGAAGATACCGCCATATCGACATTTTGCTCAGTGTCTTTTTCAGCCTGTTCGGGAGGGCTATTCTCTTCAGGTGCTATAGGCTGGCTTTCCTCACTGCCACTTCCACCTATTACAGACACAGTTATAACAGGCATATTTATGCCGTCTTCGGCTTCGTATAATGTGTCATTCACCTCAGCAACATAAGTAAATGTATCTTCTTCAGTGTCAGAAAACTCAGCATTAGCCGAAAGCTTCCATAGCACATTGACAGAAACATCGGTTATTTGAGTATCCGCTTTCCAAACAGTGTCTAGGCCGTCTTCACTAGGCTCAGTTTCGGCACTCCATATTTTTGTGGTAAGCTCGGCATTAAGCTTGTCCGGCAAATATGGAACTTTTCCGGAATTCATCTCAATTTTTTGCACTTGTACGTTTTCGTCAGGGGGCAAAACAGAAGTGATTAATTCGCTGTCTTCGGGCGCAGTAGTCTCAGATGCATAGACATTAATAAACGACTGTGTAAAAAGCAACACACTTAAAATAATGCACAGACTTTGCACCAACAGATTTGAGTTCCTTTTTGAAATCATGATAACATACATTCCTTTCATAATAAAAAACTTTATTTTATAGTTACACCACTTTAAAATTGCAACAATATGGCTAAACTAAAATTTTGTTAGCTGTGATTTTCATACCTTTATATTGTACTGCAAAAAAAAAGTTTTGTAAAGTACTTAAAAGAAGTG
>CAYJEZ010000008.1:28209-36526 GCA_964369215.1 uncultured Eubacteriales bacterium | reverse complement strand
TTAGATTATTATAACAGTGAGGATAATTAATATTAGCAAATAAAATGCTCATAATGCGAACTGCGGTTCGCATTACCAACCTCGTTGGTATTTGAAGTTTTATATTTTGAAATCACGGATTTCAATTTTGATTTCATCAAAAGCATATAAAACTTCTCGTATAATTAAGTTGTTTTTTCTTTACTAATTCATCTATTTGGGTTCGTGTTATGCTCATAATCTTCGCTATGCGAAGATTGACTAATGACTAATGGTTAAGGGTGAAGGACTGATTAATCACCTAACTTTTGTGCAATCAATCTATCGAATACCTTGCAATTTCGCTGTTCGCTCCTATAGTCATTCACCTTTAGTCTTTAGCCTTATATTTGACTTCGTCAAATATAAATTAACCTGTATTAATTCACAATGCACAATGCATAGTTCTCAATTAGCTTCGCAGATACGAAACAAGCTGTGTAAGGAACGGTCTTTGACCGTTCCTTTTGTTCTAATAAAAACAAACGCTGAATATTTAGGTTTTCCACCCACCAAGGACGACATTGCAAACAAGTTTGCATTTAGGTTGCCCCTACAATACGTTGTTCGTCAATGTAAAAAACACAAACTCCTACCCACACAGGAAAGATTGTTGGAGCTTTGGGCTTAATTTATGACATTTCTAATCAATAAAAATACTTATTATATAAATCATAATGGTTGTGAGAATAGGCTTGTAATTGCTCTTTTGAGTTCTCGAAGCCTGCAACGTAATTTCTCATTAGTCTGCCTTCTTCTCTGCACATTTCGGCTTTAATTGGAAAGAAATATCTGTATAAAAATAATGTGTACTGAACTAATCTATAGTTGCCGTATAAATGGGCGTTTTGTCCAACATATTGCTCTACAGCGACACTGTAATGGGCTTTAACTGCGTTGATAATGTGGTCTTTGGTGTTTTCCTCTGCAAAAACAATGGTTAACTCTTCGTTAAAAGGGGTTGCGTGAGCGCCTTGCTCAGTAACTGTGGTGCCGTGAGAGTCGCTTGAGCCTACAATAGGAATGTTTTTTCCGTCAATTCTTAGTTTGTTGTAAAGCTCAACTTGAGTAATGTTTTCTTCAATAGTTTGTCCGCCAATTACCTCGTATGCATCAGCGTGACCGTCGAACAAAAACTTATATGTAAAGGCGTCGCCTACATTTCTTGTTCTTAATCTCCAATGTGGGTGACAAAAAATAGCTAGCCCGTTTGCTTCTCTAATTTTTTTGCAGGCTAAAATAGAAGAAGCGAACTCAAAAGCATTTACGCTTTCGTCTAAATCGGTCAATGTGCTTTGAAGTTCGGTAACCTCTTTAAGCCAATTGTCGTCGCACTCTCGTTGCCAAGCGCCTGTATAATTTTTAGTAGAGAGCTCATTTATGCTGTAATCTGCACCAAAATTTATTAAATGAATGTCGTTGTCAGGGGTGTGAACTTCTTCACCCGGGTATATTTTAAAAGGTAGGTTAAGGTCTTTATAAAACGCTATTGCCTCAAGTGATGGAGTGTATTTACAGTGGTCGGTAATGGGTATAAAGTCAAAGCCCTCTTCTCTGTACCTTGCGGCGACATAGGCAGGGCCTTCTTTTCCGTCTGAATAGCTTGTGTGAACATGAAAGTCGCCAATTAAAGGTTTTTTTGCTAACAGGTCGTCTTCTAAAGCGTAAACATTTAGCATAACAACTAGCTTATATTCGTCATCAACTTTTTTTGATATCAAAATACTGTATTCTTGCTCTTTTGAGAATGTGGCGTCAAAAACAAGTTTTTTTCCGTTATCAGAGATAGTGTAATCTGCAGAAGTTCCAAGGCTTTTTAAGCCATCGTTTACCCCTAAGAGCTTTACTTGGTAGGTTTCTTGTGAAGAAAAATCAACATGAGAAGACAAAGCGTGAACGGTTATAGATATAGATTTGTTTATGGGCAAAACTTTTGGGTAAACGTCATAGTAATAAAGTGATAGCGATTTCTTAAACATAGAAATACCTCTCTTAAATAAGATTTTATATGAACCTATTATAACTATAGTAAATGGATAAAGCAATAGTTATTTTAGGTTAACTTTATTTAATTTTGCTAAGATTATAGAGGGAGATCAGGAAGAATATATTCAAGAATAGGTAATTTAGTGAATTTTAGTAAAATTTTATTAATTTTTACAACTTAGTAAATATTACACAAAAATATTATCAAACATTATAATAAATATAGAAAATAAAACAATGTATTGACATTGGTAAAAATTTTTACTAAAATATTAGTAAAAAGGGGTGAGCAAATGGCTACCTTAAAACAAATAGCAGAAAAAGCAGGCGTTTCTATCGCTTCAGTATCAAGGGTGTTAAAGCAAGACGAAAGCTTTTCAATATCAATAGACACTAAAAAAAGAATTTTTGAAGCTGCACAAGAACTACAATATACTGCTCAAGAACTTAAACCACAACAGCTTAAAAAAATAAGCATAGAAAACGTAAAAAAAGTTGCAATTATTATGCTATATGAAGAGATAACAGAAGTAATAGATTCGTACTACCTTACTATTCGTGTACATGCTAAAGATCAGTTAATAAAAAACGACATAAAAGTAACTGAGTTTTACTGTGGAGAAAACAGTGATAATCCTTCGTTAATAGGTTTTGACGGAGTTTTGATAATTGGCTCAAGAGCAAGCTGGAGTATGAATAAGGTTTTACAAGTAGAGTTGAAAAACTGCGATTTACCATTAGTTTTTACCGATTTTGAGCCTGAAAAAAAAGAGCTTGCTTGGGACATTGTGTGCAATGATTTACTGCAAGTAACGAATATGGCTTTGCAACATTTTTTTGAAGAGCAGCATTTGAAAATAGGCTACATAGGTTCGGTTTATCAAGCAAGAGATAAAATAATACAAGACGATAGATTTATAGCTTTTAAAAGAGCATTAACAGATAAAGCTTTGTTCAACCCGAGTTATGTAAAGCAAGGCTTCAAAGTGAGTGCCGAGAGCGGATATAAAATGGCGGAAGAAATGATAAAAAGCAATGACATGCCTAGGGCTTTGCTTATAGAAAATGATACAATAGCGCTGGGGGTTTTACATGCGTTAAACGACTATAACATAAAAGTAGGTGAAGATATTTCTGTTATCAGTTGTAACGATATACCTGCACTTAGCTATACAAACCCTCCGCTATCAAGTGTTAGGTTACACAGTGACTTTTTAGGTGTAATGGCAGCGCGTTGTATGTATAACAGGCTACAAGAGCCGAGGACTATGGGAATAAAAACATTAATAAATAGCGAATTAATTCTTCGTAAAAGTTCAATGATAAGGAGCGAAACAAAATGAAAATGCAGTACAATTATCTGTTAGAGGATTTCAATAATATTGAGGTAATTGACCGAAACAGAATGAAAACAAGGCCTTTTTATTGTGGGCACACAAGCTTAGACTCTGCAAAAAGCATGAACCGTTATGAAAGTGGAAATATGAAGCTTTTGAATGGGAAATGGAAGTTTTTTTATGCAGAAAGACCGTACGACATACCTGAGAATTTTTTTGCATTAGACTTTAACTGCTCAAATTGGGCAGAAATGCCTGTGCCAGGGCATTGGCAGTTAAATGGTTTTGATAAACCTATTTACAACGACTGCTTTCCACTTTTTCCTATTTTAGACAGTCCTTGCATTCAGCCAGAAAATCCGACAGGCGCATACCGTCATACTTTTACTATAAATAAAGAGCAAGACCATGAATACATTATTCGATTTGATGGAGTTGAAAGCGCATACCACTTATGGGTTAACGGAGTAGAAGTAGGTTACAATCAAGGCCCTAGGTTAAGCTCAGAGTTTAATATTACAGAGTATATTGTAAATGGAGAAAATTATATAGCATTAAAAGTATATAAATTTTGTGAGGGAAGTTATATAGAAAATCAAGACATGTGGTGGTTTGCAGGCGTAACAAGAGATGTTAGCTTAATAACCCGCACAAAATGCCATATTAGCGACTATAAAATTGAGGCAAATCTTACTGATAACTACACAAATGGCTTGTTACAAATACAAACGGTAGCAGAAAATAATACTGATAATGACGAACAACTAGTGATTGATATTAACTTAATGAATGGAGAGGAAAGTCTATTCTCTTCTAGCCAAACAAAAACAGTAGGAAAAAACGACAGTGAAGAGCTCTGTTTTAAATGCACTTTGCCAAATGTAATTCACTGGAATGCAGAAACACCACATTTGTACCAGTTGTATATCACTTTGTCAAAAAAAGATGGAGAAGTGCTAGAGGTGTACCCTCAAAACGTAGGGTTTAGAAGCGTTGAGCTAAAAAATGGCCTTATATATATAAATGGAAAAGTTATTAAAATGAAAGGCGTAAACAGGCACGACTGGAACGAAAACACGGGTAGATGCATAACAAAAAAAGACATGTTAGATGACCTGTTGTTAATGAAAGAAAATAATATTAATGCTGTGCGCACAGCTCATTACCCTAGCCACCCTGACTTTTTAGAACTATGCGATATAATGGGCTTTTATGTAATGGAAGAAGCCGATATCGAGTGTAATCAAATGACTTTTATTGTAGGCAAAATGGATAAAATAAGTGATGACCCAAAATGGGAGAAAAGCTATGTTAGCCGTGTAATGCGTATGGTTAAAAGAGACAAAAACCACCCGTCAATTCTGTTTTGGTCACTCGGAAACGAGTCTGGTTTTGGCTATAACTTTATAAAAGCAGCTCAAGCGGCTAAGGCATATGACAACACTAGGCTTATTCACTATGAAGAGGATAGAGAGGCGCTTGTTGCAGACATGTTTGGCTCTATGTACACAAGGCATCATCAGCTTGATTTATTGGGTGCAGATACAAGTAAAATAAAGCCACATATTATATGCGAGTATGCACACGCTATGGGCAATGGCCCTGGTGGACTTAAAGAGTATTGGGAGGTTTTTGAGAAGCACGAGCGTTTGCAAGGCGGTTATGTTTGGGAGTGGATTGACCACGGATTAAAAGCTGTAGACGAAAAAGGAAATGTTTTTTATAAATATGGTGGGGACTTTGGAGACCAGCCAAACAGTGGAGCTTTTTGTTGTGACGGATTACTAAGGGCAGACAGAGTGCCTACGCCGGCAATAGCGCAACTGAAAAAAGTGTTAGAGCCTGTTGTTGTAGACAAAGTAGATGTGAATTCGCGTACTGTATATATTAGAAATAGATACGACTTTATAAGTTTAGACCATGTAAAAGCAACAGTGTGTTTAAAAACTCCTACAAAAACATTGTGGAAAGAAGAACTTAACTTACAAGGCATTGAAGCTGGTGAAAGCAAAGCGTTTAAAGTAGGAGAGAAAAACAGTTGGGATACTCCTAGTGATAATAGTGAGGCTTGGCTAGAGCTTAGGTTTTACCATGGCGATAAAGAGTTGACTTTTCATCAACATTTATTAGGAGAAAATAAAAAAGATAAAACTACAAAACTAGCTGAGCTAAAGGTAAATAAAAGCGCTACAGCACTTAATATAAGTGGAGAGGATTTCAGTTTAGAGTTTGATACAGTGGCTGGGCAAATAAACCGTTACATATACAAAAATGAGTTGCTGATTACCAACGGGCTAGGCATGAACATGTGGAGAGCACCTGTAGATAACGATAAAAACATGGCAGACATGTGGAGAAAAAACTTTGTACACCATATGAGAACTGTTACAGAGACTGTTGATGTAGATATAAGCGATACTTGTGTAACTATTGACTGTAAACAAATATTTGCTCCTATATTAATGGAGTGGAAAGTTTTACTGAATACTAAATACACAATTGATGGAAGCGGTGTTGTTACAATTAATACTAAAGGTGTGCCTGTAGGAACTTTGCCAGATTGTTTACCTAGACTGGGTATGAGATTTGTTCTTAATAAAAGTATAGATACAATATCCTGGTTTGGAAGAGGAAAAGAAGAGAGTTATGCTGATAGTAAAATTGGCGTGCCTATTGGTGTGCATACACTTGGTGTAGAAGATTTTTATTTTGATTATGTTCTACCTCAAGAGACAGGAAACCACGAAGATACACGCTGGTTAATAGCTAAGGGAGAGCACTTGCAGTCTTTGTGTGTTGTAGCTAAAGATAATCTTTGTTTTAGTGCGCTTCATTACACTCAAGAAGACTTGACAAAGGCGAAACATATGAATGAGGTAACAAAGCTAGACGAAGTTATTCTAAGTTTAGATTATAAGCAAAACGGATTGGGCAGTGCAAGTTGGGGTGCAGAGGCACTAGAAAAAGACAGATTATTACCCAAAGCATTTGAGTATACATGGCAACTATTGGGAGTAAGCAAAGACGAAGCATTATACACTGCAGAAGAAAAGAAACAGATGATATAAAAATAAAAAGTCAGTGCTTTTATTAAAAAAATTAAGGTATAAGAGTATTTTATAGTCAAATCACTTCAAAAATGTTTGTAAAATCTTAAATTTAAATGTTTTAAGAGCAGAGATTTGTAGTGGTTTGATTATAATGTTGTTGTTTTAAAGCAAAAAAATAAATAAATTATTAATTATAGAATAAAAACTGACATTTATATTAAAAAAACTTGCATACAAGAGAAAAAAGTATTAATATAGTTCTATATAAATTTTTGAAAGGTGAGCGATTATGAATTTGAATTTAAGAGCAAAAGAAGATTGCATGTTTGACCAAATTTCTTTAGGAGAAGTAATGCTAAGACTAGACCCGGGAGAGGGTAGAATTAAAACCGCTAGAAACTTTAGAGCATGGGAAGGCGGCGGAGAGTATAACGTAGCACGTGGCTTAAGACGTTGCTTTGGTTTTAATACTGCTGTTTTAACAGCATTTGCAGATAATGAAATTGGCAGACTTATTGAAGACTTTATTATGCAAGGCGGAGTAGACACTCGTTTTATAAAATGGGTAGATTATGACGGAATAGGCAGAACTGTAAGAAACGGACTTAATTTTACAGAGCGTGGCTTTGGTGTTCGTGGTGCTGTAGGTGTATCTGACAGAGGAAATACTGCAATAAGCCAAATTAAGCCTGAAGATTTTGATTTTGATTATATTTTTGGAACATTAGGTGTTCGTTGGCTACATACAGGTGGCATTTTCGCGGCTTTGTCTGAGAGCACAGCAGAGGTTACTATTGCCGCTGTTAAGGCTGCTAAAAAGTATGGCACTATTGTATCTTACGACTTAAATTACCGCCCATCAATGTGGAAATCTATTGGCGGTATAGAAAAAGCTCAACAAGTAAATAAAGAAATTGCTCAGTATATAGATGTAATGATAGGCAATGAAGAAGATTTTACAGCTTGCCTAGGCTTAGAGATTGCTGGCAATGACGAGAATTTATCAGAGCTTAACTTAGACGGTTACAAAGAGATGGTTAAAAACGCTGTTAAAGCTTACCCTAACTTTAAAGTTGTTGCCACTACATTAAGAGAAGTTAAAACTGCAACAATTAACGACTGGGCAGCTATGTGCTATGCTGACGGTGAGATAGTTTTCTCTAAAAAATATGAGGCTCTTGAAATTATGGATAGAGTTGGCGGCGGAGATAGCTTTGCATCTGGCTTGATTTATGGTTTAATTGAGACAGGAGATGCAGAAATAGCTGTTAATTACGGAGCGGCGCATGGCGCATTAGCTATGACAACTGCCGGAGATACCTCAATGGCTAGCCTAAAAGAAGTAAAAAAATTAATGGGCGGAGCATCTGCTAGAGTAGATAGATAATTTTACCTTATATTATGAGAAATATTGTTGACTACATGGATATTATGTGCTACAATATTTTAAATTAATAAATCGATTATTGGTGCATAATTTACGAATTATGATAATAGGGAATTGGGTGTAAGTCTCAAACAGTCCTGCTGCCGTAATGAACTAATTGTCCTTTCTTATACCACTGAGCTAAGGCTTGGGAAGGTTAGGGGCAGTGTTTGATGTTTTAAGTCGGAAGACCTGCCAATATGGTTGTACAGCTTCACAGGGTATTGAATGCTTGTTACGTTTCTAAAACTGTTGTTTTTTATGAAACAACTCTGTTTTGCTATGTTAAAACGACATTTGTCTGCTGGATGAATGTCGTTTTATTTTTGTAATTAAATAATGGCTTTGTTAACTTAATATGAAAAAAGAAAAGAGAAAAAATAGCTTTATTTTTGATTAAAACTAAAATTTTCTTCATTTTAAATTAACAGTGCCTAAATAATTTTAAGGAGAGTTAATTTGAAAGGTAAATTATTTGGTGTGGGTGTAGGCCCGGGCGA
>CAYJEZ010000008.1:22375-28109 GCA_964369215.1 uncultured Eubacteriales bacterium | reverse complement strand
TAAGGAGAGTTAATTTGAAAGGTAAATTATTTGGTGTGGGTGTAGGCCCGGGCGACAAACGTCTTTTAACACTAATGGCTGTAGATACCATTAAAAGTGCAGATAAAATAATAGTTCCAGACACAGGCGGAGAGAAAACTGCCCTTAAAATTGTAGAGGATTATATTAAAGATAAAGAAAAGCTTTTTTGCCGCTTGCCAATGACAAGAGACGAGGATTTGCTTAAAAAAGCTCATAACGAGGCGGCAGATATTATTTGTAAAGAGCTAGATAACGGAGTAAACCTAGCTTTTATAACACTAGGAGACCCAACAGTTTACTCTACTTACATGTATATTCACAGAATTGTACTTAGCAGAGGTTACGATGTAGAAATAATAAATGGAATAACCTCTTTTTGTGCAGTGGCTGCAAAGCTTAATATGTCTCTTTGCGATAAAAACGAGGCACTGCATATAATACCTGCCTCGTACCCAAATACAGATAAGCTTTTAGACCTTGACGGAAATAAAGTGCTTATGAAAAGCGGCAAGGGCATTAGCGAGGTTGTAAAAATGCTTAAAGAGAAAGATATGATAGACAAGGCAAAAATGGTAGAATGCTGTTATATGGAGAACGAGAAGATATACCATAATTTAGAAGATTTAGAAACAAGCAGTTATTTCTCGGTTATAGTTGTAAAAGAATAAGAATTTCTTACATTAAGAGAGGTAGAAAATAATGATATATTTTATAGGTGCAGGCCCGGGTGCTGTAGATTTAATTACATTAAGAGGAGCAAGGCTTTTAAAAGAGGCAGACACAGTAGTTTTTGCAGGCTCGCTAGTAAATAAAGAGCTTTTAAGCGAGTGCAAGCCAGAGTGTAAAATTCATGACAGTGCATATATGACACTTGAAGAAGTTATAGAGGTTATGAGTGCCGACGACGGCGAGGGAAAAGTGGTTGTTAGGCTTCATACAGGAGACCCAAGCATTTACGGAGCAATTAGAGAGCAAATGGACAGACTAAGAGCGAGGAAACTGGAGTTTGAGGTTGTTCCCGGGGTAAGCTCATTTTGTGGAGCGGCTGCCGCACTAAAGGCAGAGTACACTTTGCCGTCTGTAAGCCAAACAGTTATTCTTACAAGAATGGAAGGCAGAACACCAGTGCCAGAGAAAGAGAAGATAAGATTACTTGCAAGCCACGGTGCAACTATGGTGTTGTTTTTAACCTCATCGTTAATAAAAGAGCTTGTAGAGGAGCTTTTAAAAGGCGATTACACAGAGAAAACACCTGTGGCTATAGTGTATAAAGCAACATGGGAAGACCAACAAATTTACAGAACAAACATCGGTGCGCTTGAGTATTGTGCACAGGCAAACAACATAACAAAAACAGCTTTAATAATAGTGGGCGACGTGCTAGGCGACGACTATGAATTATCAAAGCTTTACAATAAAAACTTTACACACGCATTTAGAACGGCAAAAAATGAAAAGTTTATTTAGTTTTAGCGATAAAGGCAACGAGCTTGCTAAAAAAATTGCATTAACTCTTGAGAGCTCACAACACAGTTTTAGCTACAAACATAAAAAACTTGCAGTGCAAGTGGGCGAGGTGTTTGAGAGGGCAGAACTTATAGTTTTTATAGGCGCAATAGGAATAGCAGTAAGGGCAATTGCACCTTATATAAAGTCGAAAGATAAAGACCCTGCAGTTGTGGTGGTAGACGAGCTAGGAATGTTTTGTGTGCCAATATTATCAGGTCATTTGGGTGGTGCAAACGACTACGCTATAAAAATTTCAAAAAGCATAGGCGCTACGCCCGTAATTACCACGGCTACAGACATTAACAAAGTTTTTGCAGTAGATAATTTTTCCAGAGATAACGATTTGCTTATAGACGACATTAGTAAAATAAAGCATATTTCATCAGCATTATTAAAAGGTGAGAAAATAGGTTTTAAATCGGATTATGAGTTTAGTAAGCTTCCAGAATTTATTGCAGATATTAAAGAGAACGGTATTTTAATATCTAATGAGTATAAACAAGAGTTTGAAAATACAATTTGGCTAAGGCCTAAAATTTATACAGTGGGTGTAGGTGCAAGAAAAAATATTGATAGCGAAGTTTTTAAGAAAACTCTGCTAAGTATATTAAAAGAGAATAATATTGACATAAATTTAGTAGAGAGCATTTGTAGTATAGATTTAAAAAAAGATGAAAGAGCCATAAAAGAGTTTGCTTTATTAAATAAAATTAAATTTATTACCTACACAGCAAGAGAGCTTTTAAGCGTAAAAGGAGAGTTTAGCTCTTCACAGTTTGTGAAATCGGTTACAGGTGTAGACTGTGTATGCGAAAGAAGCAGTGCTTTAAGAAGTGAGAGCTCTGAGTTTTTAGTAAGAAAAACTGCAAGAGACGGTGTTACAGTGGCTGTAACAAAAAAAGAATGGAGAATGAATTTTGAACTTTGGAATGATTGGGCTTGATTACCACTCGGCTAGCATAGAGCTTAGAGAGAAGATATCTCTTACAGAGGGGCACGTAATAAAAAAGCTTAATGAGATAAATAAAAAATACAGTGTAGGCGTGGTTATTATTAGCACATGCAATAGAACAGAAATTTATATCAGCACACTTGAAGACATTACAGATGAGCTTTTAGTAAGCATATATAACGATGTTGTAGAGCTAGACGCACCTTACTACACTAAAACAAATAAAAGCCTTATTAAATATTTGTTTGAGCTTAGCTGTGGTCTTCACTCTATGATTTTAGGCGAAGACCAAATAATTACACAGGTTAATAATGCCATAGCTTTAAGTGTAGAGCAAAACTGCTCAGAGTCCTCTATAAACACGCTTTTTAGGCATGCTGTTACCTGTGCTAAAAAGGCTAAAACAGATGTGAATATTAAGCATATTTCTCCCTCTATAGTAAGCGAAGCTATAGAGATTTTAAAAAGAGAAAGTGTAGACTATGAATGTCAGAAAGCCCTTGTAATAGGCAATGGAGAAATGGGTAGGCTTTCTGCTAAGCTTTTGCATAAAGAGGGCTTTAAAGTTTACATGACACTTAGAAGTTATAAATATAAAGCTGTAGACTTACCAGATTTTTGCATTACAGTAGACTATGATAAGCGTGAAGAGCTTTTTGATGAAATGGACGTTATAGTAAGCGCAACAAAAAGCCCACATTACACAATAAGCAATAAGGCTTATATGGGGCTTAAAAATAAAGAGAAGTTTTTGTTTGACTTAGCCTTGCCAAGAGACATTGAGCCAGAAATTAAAAATATTAAAGGCGTTAAATGCTTTGATGTTGACGATATAGGAAAAAACACTAGCACATATAACGAAAAAGACATGCAAAGCATAAAACTTATTATTAACGAGCAAATTAGCAAATTTTTTAAATGGTACACATACTACGTAAATTTAAGGAGTGTTAAGGTATGATATATATAGTAGGTCTAGGCCCAGGAGAAGAAAGCCAAATGACAAGCAAGGCACTTCAGGCAATTGAGAATTCTGATGTAGTTGTTGGCTACACAGTGTATATAGATTTAATTAAAGATAAGCTAGAGGGCAAAGAGGTTATAGCTACGGCTATGATGAAAGAAGTAGAGCGTTGTAGACTGGCAGTTTTAGAGGCAAAAAAAGGTAAAACAGTCTCTATGGTATCTAGTGGAGACGCTGGCATTTACGGAATGGCATCTTTAATGATAGAGGTGTGTGAAGAGTTAGAGGCAGATACAGAGATAAAAGTGATAGCTGGAATTACAGCGGCTTCAAGCGCGGCGGCAGTGCTTGGTGCTCCGCTTACACATGACTTCGCTGTTATTTCTTTAAGCAATTTATTAACACCTTGGGAGAAAATAGAAAAAAGGCTAGACCTAGCCTCTCAGGCTGGGTTTATTATTGTGCTTTATAATCCATCAAGCAAAAAAAGGCACGACTTTTTACAAAAGGCTTGCGACATAGTTATGAAAAACATAAGCGCTAACACAAATTGTGGTTATGTTAAAAACATTGGAAGAGACGGAGAGTGCTCGAAAGTGTTAAGCCTTAAAGAACTTAGAGACGAGCAAGTAGACATGTTTACCACAGTTGTAATTGGAAACGAGACCACAAAGGTGATAAAAGGTAAGCTTGTAACACCTAGGGGATATAGATTTGATGACTAAGAATGTATTGGTTTTTGCAGGCACTAACGAGGGCAGAGAAATTTGCGAATTTTTATGTAATAGAAATATTGCTTGCACTGCTTGTGTTGCAACAGACTACGGAAGTTTTTGCCTTGAGAACATTAAAGGCCTAAAAGTGCTTGAGGGAAGACTAGACAAAGAAGAGATAGAAAAGCTTGCAAAACAGTTTGATATTGTAATAGACGCAAGCCACCCTTACGCCGATTTAGTTAGCGAGAATATTAAAAGTGCTTGCCCTGAAAGTAAGCTTATTAGAATTATTAGAGAGAGTGACGAAGACAAAGGAATGCTTTTTGATAATTTCTCACAGCTATGTAATTATTTAAAAGAGAACGAGGGCAATGTGCTTTTAAGCACAGGAAGTAAAGACTTACATGCTTTTTGTAAAATAGAAAATTTTGAGCAGAGACTTTACCCAAGAGTACTGCCCAGTGTAGACTCTTTAAATACTGCCTTAAATGCCGGTTACAAGCCATCTAACATTATTTGCATGCAAGGCCCTTTTACAAAAGAGATGAACATAGCCACAATTAACAAAGTTAATGCAAAGTTTATTGTAAGTAAAGACACTGGCAAAAGTGGAGGCTTTAAAGAGAAGCTTGAGGCTGCAAAGGCTACAGGTGCAAAGCTTTTAACTATAGCAAGACCAAATAAAGAGAGTGGAAAAACAATTGAAGAGGTAAAAGCTTTTTTTAGCGAGGATGAGCCTGAAAGCAAAGCGATAGAAAAAGGCGATAAAACAGAGGTTTTTCCTTTATTTTTAAGTGCTAATAATAAAAATGTGTTAGTTGTAGGCGCAGGAAAAATAGGAGCAAGACGAATTAATACTCTCAAAAAATTTAATTTTAACATAACTGTTATAGACCCAAATTATAAAGAGCAAGAGGGCGTAAGAGTTATTAATAAAGTGTTTGAGAGAGACGATATTAAAGACTATTATATGGTTATAGCTACAACAAATATAAGAGAGGTAAATCACAGCATTTACAGCATTTGTAAAGAGAGAAATATATTAGTAAATGTTTGCGATAACCCAAAAGAGTGCGACTTTTACTTTCCAGCAGTTTTTGAGAGTGAAGATATTATAGGTGGTGTTGTCTCGAAAAAAGGCAACAAGCACACGCTAGTAAAAGAGGTAGCGCAAAAAATTAGAGACTTAAATATGTAGGCGATTGGAGGGTTGTGTTTTATGAAAATTAAAATAGGCACTAGAGACAGCAAACTAGCTTTAATTCAAACAGAAATGGTAATAGAGAAAATTAAAGCTTTTGATGCGAGTATTGAGATAGAAATTATTGCAATGAAGACAACAGGCGATAAAATTTTAAATGTAACGCTTGATAAAATAGGAGGAAAAGGGCTTTTTGTTAAAGAGCTTGACGACGCTTTAACAAGTAAAGAGGTAGACATTACCGTGCATAGTTATAAAGACATGCCTACCGAGATAAACGAGAATTTGCCAATAGTTGCACTTTCTAAAAGAGAAGACCCAAGAGATGTTTTAATTGCAAAAACAGGTAAAGAAAATAGCGAGTATAACAT
>CAYJEZ010000008.1:0-22275 GCA_964369215.1 uncultured Eubacteriales bacterium | reverse complement strand
ATGAAATTAGCCTTAAAGGAATGTTTGTAGACGAGAATGATAATATGTTTATAGACATAATAAGTGGCAAAAAAGAAGATGCCAAAAAGCTTGGTATAGAGCTAGCCGAGAAAATATTGAGGAAAAAAGTAAAATGAAAAAAGGATTTGTAGCGCTTGTAGGAGCAGGCCCTGGCGACTTAGGTCTTCTTACAATTAGGGCAAAAGAGCTATTAGAAACAGCCGAAGTTGTGGTTTACGACAGATTGGTGTCTGGCGATATACTAGGCTTAATTCCTAATAATGCAGAGAAAATTAATGTAGGAAAAAGCACAAATAAACACCCAGTTCCACAAGAGAGAATAAACGAAATTTTGCTTGAAGAAGCATTAAAGAACAAAAATGTTGTAAGGCTTAAAGGTGGCGACCCATTTGTTTTTGGCAGAGGTGGAGAAGAGCTAGATTTACTTTACAAAAATAATATTAAATTTGAGGTAGTACCAGGAATAACCTCGTCTATAGCGGCGGCGTCTTTTGCTGGAATTCCTGTAACGCATAGAGATTATTGCAGTAGTTTTCATGTAATTACAGGACACCAAAAGAAAAACGAGCCACTTAATATAGATTTTGAAAGCTTAGTAAAAACTAAAGGGACACTTGTGTTTTTAATGGGTCTATCTTCTTTAAGTGCCATAACAGAGGGGCTAATAAGCGCAGGAATAATGCCAAATATGCCTACCGCCTTGGTAGAAAACGGCACAAGGGCATACCAAAGAAAGCTGGTTGGAACTGTTAGCGATATTTGCGAAAAAGCAGAAAAAGAGCAGTTTAAATCTCCTTGTGTTATTATTGTGGGCAAAGTATGCTCGCTCTCAAACGATTTCGACTGGTTCTCAAGTAGAGAGTTAAGTGGTGAAAATATTATAGTTACAAGCCCTAAAAGCTCTGATGGGAAGTTAATGAAAAAGCTTAAAAACCTTGGTGCAAATGTGCATAACTTACCTAGCATAGAAATAAAAAACAGTTATAATAAAGAAGAGTTTGAGGCAATAATTAAGGACATTAATGCTTACTCATGGCTAGCATTTACAAGTAAAAACGGTGTAAAAATATTTTTTGAAGAGCTTAGTAAATGTGGGCTTGACACACGCTTTTTAAGTGGAGTTAAAATAGCCTGCGTAGGGGTATCTACAGCTAACGAACTTAAAAACTACGGTGTAAATGCAGATTTTATTCCTACTAAATACGAGAGCAAACATCTTGCACAAGAGCTAGTGAAAGTGCTTAATAGCAATGATAATATTTTACTTATAAGGGCAGTAAAAGGTAGTGATGAGCTCTCTAAATGCTTTGATGAAAATAAAGTTAATTATAAAGAGTATAAAGTGTATGACACACAAGAAATTACAGGCTATACGCAAAAGGTAAAAGAGATTACAAGCGATAAAGTGTTGGTTTGTTTTACAAGTGCCTCTACAGTAGAGAGCTTTATGAAAAATAACCCTAATACCCATAATATAACTGCTGTTTGCATAGGCTCAATGACAGCAGAGGTGGCACAAAAATATAATTTAAATTATGTTGTAAGCGAAAAAGCTACGATAGATAGCATGGTAGAAAAAATAATTGAGATAAAGAAATAATAAAAGGATGGTATTGAAAAGATGAAAGGTGTAATAATTTTGGCTCACGGTAGCCGTCAAAAATCAACAGAGGAGACTTTGATAAAAGTTGTAGAAATGATGAAAGAGAAAGTGACAGATTACGAAATAGAGTACGGATTTATTGAGTACGGCTTTATGGAGTTCTCTGAGAAAACTATTGAGCTTGCATTAGACAACTTAGTATCAAAAGGCATTAAAGAGATAGTAGCAGTTCCGTATTTTCTTTTCGACGGCATACATATTAGAGAAGATATTCCAGAAGAGTTAAAAAAATACACACAGAAAAACCCAGAGGTTAAAATTACTATGGGCGAGACCCTAGGTGCAGACCCAAGACTTGCAGATATTTTAGCAGACAGAGTAAAAAGTGCATTATGAAAAACTACCCAAGAGTGCTAATTGCAGGCACTAATAGCGGTTGTGGAAAAACCACAATTACCTGTGCACTGCTTGCCTCGCTTATGAAAAAAGAGATGAAAGTAAGCTCTTTTAAATGTGGGCCAGACTACATAGACCCTATGTTTCATTCTAAAATAATTGGAGCAAAAAGCAGTAACTTAGACCCATATTTTTTTAGTGAAAATACTTTAAAATACTTGTTTATTAAAAATGCAAAGCATTCTGATATATCTATAATAGAGGGTGTAATGGGTTTTTACGACGGAATGAGTGCTAGCACAAGTGAGGGCTCGAGCTACGAGGTGGCTAAAAAAATAAAAGCGCCTGTTGTGCTAGTGCTTAACTGTAAGGGCATGGCGATATCTGCTATGGCTTTGCTTAAAGGTTATGTAAGTTATAAAGAAGATAGTGGAATTAAAGGCGTTATTTTTAACAATGTTTCCTCTATGGTTTACAATGCCTTAAAAGAAGAGGTGCAAAGCGAGTTTAAGGGTGAGATTAAGGTGATAGGCTATGTGCCAAAACTTAATGAAGAGCTAATTTTAAAAAGCCGTCACTTAGGTTTAGTAACTGCTGGAGAAGTAGAAGACTTGAAAGAAAAAATGGACGAATTAGCGCTAGAGCTTGAGAAAACTGTAGACATTAAAGCGTTAATAAGCCTTGCAAATACAGCAGAGAGTTTAGATTGTAAGCCTATTAAAACCAATAAAAAAGAAGCTGTTAACATTGCAGTTCCACTAGATAATGCCTTTTGTTTTTACTATAATGACAACCTAGAGCTTTTAAAAGAAATGGGAGCAAATTTGCTTTATTTTAGCCCTATTAAAGATAAAAAACTGCCTAGCGACATACACGGCATTTACATGGGTGGGGGCTACCCAGAGCTTTATTTAAAAGAGCTTTCACAAAATAGCGAGATGATACAAAGTGTAAAATTATTACTAAAAAATAATACTCCATGTATAGCGGAGTGTGGCGCTTTTATGTATTTATCTAAAAGTATAGACAGCACCGAAATGGTAGGCTTTTTACAAGGTGAGTTTTACAACACGAAAAAGCTTAGTCGGTTTGGTTATGCAGAGTTTAGTGCAAATAAAGATTGCTTGCTATTAAAAAAAGGCGAGAGCATTAAAGGGCACGAATTTCATTATTACGACAGTGAACTCTGTGGAGATAGTTTTTGTGCTGTTAAACCAAACCTAAAAACTTGGAGCTGTATTTTTGCAAACGATAACCTACATGCAGGATTTGCACACTTACATTTTTACGCTAATTTAGATGTGGCAGAGAATTTTTACAATAAATGTATTGAGAGGAAGAATTTGAGCAATGGCTAAAATGAAACCTATGGAAATAGAAAATAAAAGCTTTGAGATTATTACTAAAGAAATGGGAGAGACTAATGTTTTGCCTGAAAATGAGCTTGTGCTTAAAAGGGTAATTCACACCAGCGCTGATTTCGATTATATAGAGAATTTATACTTCTCTGACGGTGCAGTTAAAAAAGCCTTAGAGGCACTTAAAAATGGTTGCGATATTGTAACAGACACACAAATGGCAAAATCTGGAATAAACAAGACAATTCTTGCAAGTTTAGGTGGCGAGGCTCACTGCTTTATAAGCGACGAGGACGTTGCAGAAACTGCAAAAAAACTTGAGACAACAAGGGCAGATGTTAGCATGGAGAAAGCCTCGAAGCTACCAAAATCTTGCATTTTTGCCATAGGCAATGCTCCAACAGCGCTAATTAAGCTAGAAGAGCTTATTAAAGAGAAAAAGCTTAACCCAGTGCTAATAATTGCTGTGCCTGTTGGTTTTGTAAACGTTGTAGAGTCGAAAGAGCTAATAATAAATTCAGGTGTTCCTTGCATAGTAGCCAGAGGAAGAAAAGGCGGTAGCAACGTGGCTGCGGCAGTGTGCAATGCACTGCTTTATCAAATAAAAAGATGATAGATAAATACATAACAAAAGACGGAAAAACACTAAGATACGGCTACACAACAGGTAGCTGCGCCACCGCTGCGGCAAAGGCTGCCACCCACATGCTTTTAAGTGGCGAGAATGTCAACGTAGTTAATATTTTAACGCCTATGGGAATAGAGCTTACTCTTGATGTTTTAGAAATATCTATAACTGAAAACACTGTAAGCTGTGCTATAAAAAAAGACAGTGGAGACGACCCAGACGTTACAAATGGCATGCTTATTTATGCTAAGGTAGAGAAAACTGAGGGCGCTAAAATTGAAATTGACGGTGGAGAGGGCATAGGCAGAGTTACAAAGCCAGGCCTTGACCAAGCAGTTGGAATGGCCGCTATAAACTCTATACCTAGAAGAACTATAGAAGAAGAAGTTTTAAAGGTGTGCGATAAATTCAGTTATAACGGTGGCATTAAAGTTATAATTTATGCACCTATGGGTAAAGAACTTGCTAAAAGAACTTTTAACGAGCGTTTGGGCATTGTTGGAGGTTTATCTATTTTAGGTACAACAGGAATTGTTGAGCCAATGAGCGACAAAGCGATTATTGACACCATAAAAACAGAGATAAATATGCGCACTGCAAACGCAGACGAGAGCCTTGTTATAACCCCGGGGAATTACGGAAAACAGTTTATTAAGAGTATCGATAAAATCGAAGATGAAAAAGTGGTTAAGTGTAGCAATTTTATTGGAGAGTGCCTAGACTATGCTCTTGAAAAAGGCGTAAAAGAAATTACTCTTATTGGGCATATTGGAAAATTTGTAAAACTTGCCTCTAATATGTTTAATACCCACTCAAGATACGGAGACTCTAGAGCAGAAGTTTTTGCGGCTTGGGCTGGGGCAAATGGTGCAAAAGAAGATACAATCAAAGCCATATTAAACAGCGCAACCACCGACGAGATGATAGCTGTTACCGAAAAGGCTGGCTTAAAAGAGGATGTTCTAAAAAGCATTATGAGCAGAATTATTTATAATGTAGACAAAAGAGTTATGGGCAAAATGAGGGTTAAAGTAATAATTTTCTCTTTAAAATATGGAGAGCTTGCTTTTGGAGAGAACTCAGAAGAGGTGTAGAAATGTCACTGAAAATATATGTTGTGGGCATGGGTGTAGGCAGTGTAGACTATTTAACACTTAAGGCTAAACAGCTAATTGAGAGTGCAGATTTAATTATTGGCGCTAAAAGAATGCTTAGCTTAGATATAATAAAAAACAAGGCAGTAGCCTGTGCTTACTTGCCAAAAGATGTGGTTAAGCTTGTAGGCGAGAACGAAAACTTAAGTAGCATAGTTGTTTTAATGTCGGGAGATATAGGCTTTTTTAGTGGAGCCACAAAACTGTATGAAGCTCTTGAGAATTACGATGTGCAGAGCGTGTGCGGAATTAGCTCTCCTGTTTATTTTAGCTCAAAACTTAAAATGCCTTGGGATAACATTAAGCTTGTTAGCATGCACGGTAGGCACTGCAATATTGTTAGCGAGATTAAAACTAATTTTAGAGTGTTTACTTTAGTTGGTGGAGACAGTGATATAAATTCTCTTTGCACTTTGCTTTGCAAATATAATTTGAATGATTTAAGGCTTTATGTAGGCGAGAATTTATCTTACGAAGATGAAAAAATTACTGTTGGAACAGCAATTGAGCTGAAAGACAAAAGCTTTAATAAATTAGCCTGTGTAATTATAGAGAATGAGAATTACAGCACTGCATATAATTTTGGAATAGATGACAATGAGTTTGAGCGAGTGGAAAAAGTGCCAATGACAAAAAGCGAGGTTCGTGCAGTTTCTTTAGCAAAATTAAAGCTTAACAAAAGCTCTGTTATTTATGATGTGGGTGCTGGTACAGGCTCGGTAAGTATTGAAATGGCACTTATGGCAAATGCTGGCACGGTGTATGCTATAGAGAAAAATGAGCTGGCACTTAATGCAATTAATAATAATGTAAAGAAGTTTGGGATTAATAACATAAGGGTAATTAATGCCTATGCACCTAGTGGGTTTGAAGACTTAGAGAGCCCAACACACGCTTTTATTGGTGGCTCTAGCGGTAATTTAAAAGAGATTATAAGTGCTATACTAAAAAAGAACGAGAACACAAGAATAGTAATTAACACTGTAAGCCTTGAGAGCCTCTCTGAGAGTGTTAATTTGCTGAAATTTTTTAATTTTGATTATACAGATATTGTGCAAGTTAGCGTGGCGAAATCTAAAAAACTTGGTAACTATAATATGATGATGGGGCAAAACCCTATTTACATAATTACATGCCAAAGGGGTGAGAGTGATTGTTAAGCTTAATTAATAGCATTGAGAAAATTGATGAAAATAAAATAGCACAGTGCAAAAGCAGGTGGAATTCGCTTTGCAAACCCTTGAACTCGTTAGGTGAGTTAGAGAGCATTATCTGCAAAATATATGCAATAAACGGCAGTGTAGATATCGATAAAAAATGCGTTGCTGTTATGTGTGCAGACAACGGAATTGTGGAGGAGAATATATCTCAAAGCAAAAGCGACGTTACTGCAACAGTTGCTAGAAATATGCTAAGCGAAAAAGCGACTATAAATATAATATCTAGCCTTACAAAAAGCGATGTTTTTGTTTATGATGTTGGAGTGGTAGAAGATGTTGATAATATTATAAACAAAAAAATTGCAAGGGGCACAAAAAACTTTTTAAAAGACAAAGCAATGAGCTATGAAGATGCAAAAAAAACTATAAACATAGGCATAAACATTGTTAAAGAGCTTAAAGAAAAAGGCTATAAAATTATTGGGGTAGGAGAAATGGGAATAGGTAACACCACCACAAGCAGTGCGGTTGCAGCAGCCTTTTTAGGTGTAGATGCAAAGTATGTTACCGGAAAAGGAGCAGGACTTAGCGATGAAAGCTTGCTACATAAAATAGAGGTAATTAATAGAGCTGTTGCACTACATAAGCCGAATGTAAATGACCCAATAGACGTGCTTAGCAAGGTGGGTGGCTTTGATATTGGCGCAATGTGTGGTGTGTTTTTAGGTGGAGGAATTTACAAAGTGCCTGTGGTTATGGACGGCTTAATTTCATACGCAGCCGCCCTTATTGCATATAAATTAAACCAGAATGTAAGAGATTATATGATAGCCTCTCATAGCTCGGCAGAGTGTGCAACAGAGCTTTTATTAAACGAGTTAGGAATAAAAAAGGCATACCTTAATTTTAACATGGCATTAGGCGAGGGAAGTGGAGCTGTCTCTATGTTTCCTATGCTTGACATTGCTGTGAGTATTTATAAGAATTTAGCACAGTTCAAAGAGGCTGGAATAGAGGAGTATGTGCCGTTATGATAAGTTTAATTATAGGCTCGTCCTCAAGTGGTAAATCATTAATTGCAGAGAGCATTGCAACTTCTTTTAATGAAAATATGCTTTACTACCTTGCAACAATGAGAAACTCTGACAGTGAGACAAACACTAAGGTAGAAAAACACAGGCTTATGCGAGAGGGCAAAGGCTTTAACACGGTAGAGAAGTGCATAAGTGTATGTGATATAGACATTAACAGTGGCTCTGTTTTGCTTTTAGAGTGTATGTCTAACTTGCTTGCAAATGAGATGTACTTAAAAGAGGGCAGTGGCGAGTGTGCCCACACAAAAATAGTGGAAGATATTAAAAAGCTTAGCCTTAAATGTAAGCACTTAGTGGTGGTAACTAACGATGTTTTTAGTGATATTCCAAACTATAACGAGTTTTGTACCGACTACATAAATAAGCTTGGATTTATTAATAATAAGCTTGCTAAAATTGCGGACGAAGTTATTGAAGTAGTGGTGGGTATACCTATTTATCATAAGAAAAATGAGAAGGAGCAAGAGACGTAGCATGAATATTTATCACTCTTTTGTAACAGCTTTTTCTACATTTTCTAGAATTCCTTGCCCTAAAATAAAATGGAATGAAAACAGTGGAAAAAACTCTTTAATATTTTTTCCTTTAGTGGGTGTAGTTGTTGGCTTGGCTGCTCTTGCGCTTAGCTATTTATGCAGTGTTTTAGGCTTTAACAACATTTTTTTTGCTGCACTTGCAACGTGTACTCCTATGTTTATTACAGGTGGAATTCACCTAGACGGCTACTGTGACACTGTAGATGCTCTGTCGTCTTATCAGCCTAAAGAGAAAAGGCTAGAGATACTTAAAGACCCAAACGCTGGGGCTTTTGCAGTTATTAAATGCTGTGCGTTTTACATTTTGTACTTTGCTGCATTTACACAGCTGTCTAAAACTGGTCTTTTTATTGTTTGCATAGGCTTTGTTGTATCAAGGGGGTTAAGCGCTTTGGGAATAGTAAATTTAAAGTCTGCAAAACCAAGTGGAATGCTTATGTATTTTAAAGAGAACAACAGCAAAAAAACAGTGAATATATCAATGGCTGTTATACTGCTAATAAGCTTTTTAGGCATGGCTTTTATTGATATTTATATAGCATTAGCAGTGGCTTTTGTGAGTGTTATTGTATTTATATATTATAAAAAAATGGCGTATAAAAACTTTGGTGGAATTACAGGAGATATTAACGGATATTTGCTACAGCTTATTGAAATTTTTACTCTGTTTGCAGTAGTAATTAGTGAGGGAGCGTTAAATTTATGAACTTAATAATTGGAGGACAAGCACAGGGCAAGCTTGACTTTGCGCTTGATAAATACAGTTTAAGCAAAGAAGATGTAAGCTGTGAGATTAGCTTTGACAAAAAAATTATTTATAAAACAGAAGACATTATAAGTGCTCTTGTTAAAAATAATGAAGACGCCTTTGCAGTGTTTGAAGAGCTAAAAAATAGAAACCCAAACTGCATTGTTATTTGTAATGAAGTAGGCTGTGGGCTAGTTCCAATTGAAGAGATAGACAGAAAAATAAGAGACACAGTAGGAAAAATTTGTTGCGACTTAGCAAAGCACAGCGAGAGTGTTTACAGGGTGTTTTGTGGCGTTGCAACTAAGTTAAAGTAGGTAGTTATGAATAAAATAGTTCTTATTAGGCACGGTGCAACTAAAGGTAATATAAAAAAACGATATATAGGAAAAACAGACGAAAGCCTTTTAGAGCAGAGTAAAAAAGAGATAAAAAAAGAGCTATACCCTAGGGTGGGCACAGTTTTTTCCTCGCCAATGCTAAGATGTTTACAAACTGCTACGCTTATTTACCCAGAGCATGAGGCTATAGTAATTGAAGATATAAAAGAGTGTGACTTTGGCGACTTCGAGAACAAAAACTACTTAGAGTTATCAGGAAATGAAGATTATCAAAAATGGATAGACTCGGGTGCCACATTGCCTTTTCCAAACGGAGAAGATGTAAAAGACTTTAAAAGAAGATGTATTAAAGCGTTTTTGCATATTACTTCTGAGAGTATTATGGAAGACGACATTGCATTAGTGTGCCACGGTGGGGTTATTATGGCTATTATGGAGGCATTTGCCTTTGATAAAAAAGATTATTACAGCTATAGTGTAGATAACTTAAGTGGCTACACTGTAACTTTTAAAGACGGTATAATAACCCAGTACGAGAAAATTTAGAAAATATAGAAAAGAGAAGATTATGACAGCAGTATATGCACTTATAATAGGCTATATTTTAGACTTAATTATAGGCGACCCACGCTCTATTCCTCACCCTATTATATTTATTGGAAATTTAATAGCTAAAACTGAAAAACTGATGAGAAAAGTTTTTCCTAAAAATAGTGACGGCGAAACTATGGGAGGTGCATTTACGTGGCTTATTGTAGCATGCATATCTTTTTTAATTCCGTTTTTTATACTTTTTTACTCTTATAGGCTTAATTTGTATTTAGGCATAGCTTTAGAGAGTGTTATGTGCTTTCAAATTCTTGCTACTCACTCTTTAAAAAAAGAGAGCATGAAAGTTTATTATTCACTTAAAAAAGGTGATATTAAAGAGGCTAGGCTAAATGTATCTATGATTGTTGGAAGAGACACAAAAGATTTAGACGAAAAAGGCATTACAAAAGCTGCGGTAGAGACAGTGGCAGAGAATACCTCTGACGGCGTAATTGCTCCACTCATTTTTATAGCTATTGGTGGTGCGCCACTAGGCTTTTTGTATAAGGCTATAAACACAATGGACTCTATGCTTGGCTACACAAATGATAAATATATTAATTTTGGAAAAACAGCAGCGATAATAGACGATATAGCAAATTATTTGCCGTCTAGAATATCTGCGTTTATTATGATATTTGCCACAATATTTACAGGGCAAAACACTAAAAATGCTTTCAAAATTTGGCTAAGAGATAAACGAAAACACAAAAGTCCTAACTCGGCACAAACAGAGGCAGTCTGTGCAGGTGCACTAGAAATTCAGCTTGCAGGAGACGCAGTTTATAAAGGTATAGTACATAAAAAAGACTTTATAGGCGATGATATTAAGCCTGTAGAGCCAGAGGACATTAAAAAAGCAAATAAGCTTATGTATGCTACATCTATAATATCTGTAATATTATTTTTGGCTATTAAGGTGGGTGTCATTTTCGCTTTAGGAGGTACAGCATGAGTGCTTGTTTTTTTATTGCAAGCGATAAAAGGCTTGAAGAGGTAAAAAATCCTCACTGCAAAATGCTCTCTATAAACGAGGCTTTAAGCTTAGGTGTTGAGGTAGCAGATTTTATTTTAAACAGCAGTTTTGACAGAGACGAGCCAGACTTTATTTTACATCAAGATTTTGAGGTGAAATTTGACGAAGACGGCAGTGTAGACGACGGAAACGCAGACGACAACTTCTCTTTATATCCGTTTAATGAGGCCGAGTATTACTCAAAGCTTAAATATGGCGTAGAGGTACAGTGGGTGTACGCAACCACTGGGAGAGCACAAAAAATAGTAGATTATATAAAGGCTCAGCTAAATGAAGCAGAAAGTGTAGAGCTTTGGAATGTGTGGCTTACAGATTATGATAAAGCCGAAATAAAAAGCAGTACAATTAGTATAGCTAATTTAACTGCAAACGACATTATAGAGTTTGAGAAAAGCGACTTATGGTGTAGCGAAAACGAAGACACACCAACTTATTATAGATTAATAATAAAAAATAAAGGAATGTGATAGGCCTATGGCTAAAACAATAATGATACAAGGCACAATGTCTAACGCTGGCAAAAGCTTGGTTGTGGCTGCACTTTGCAGAATTTTTAAGCAAGACGGTTACAAGGTAGCTCCGTTTAAGTCTCAAAATATGGCTTTAAACTCTTTTATTACAAAAGATGGTTTAGAAATGGGCAGAGCGCAAGTGGTGCAGGCAGAGGCAGCGGGAATTGAGCCAGATGTAAGAATGAATCCAATTTTATTAAAGCCCACTACAGACGTAGGGTCTCAGGTTATTGTTAACGGAAAAGTTAGGGGAAACATGAGGGCTTACGACTACTTTAAATATAAAAAAGAGCTTATTCCAGACATTATGCAGGCTTTTGACTCTTTGGCAGAAGAGAATGATATTATTGTTATAGAGGGAGCAGGAAGCCCAGCAGAGATTAACTTAAAAAGTCAAGATATTGTTAATATGGGAATGGCAAAAATGGCTAAAAGCCCTGTTTTGTTGGTTGGAGACATAGACAGAGGCGGAGTTTTTGCACAGCTTTTTGGAACAGTGGCACTATTAGAAGAAGACGAGAAAAACATAATTAAAGGCTTAGTTATTAATAAATTTAGGGGGGACGTAAACATATTAACCCCAGGGCTTGATATGCTTAGCGATAGACTTAAAGGAATTGCACAAATACCTTTTGTAGGAGTTGTTCCGTACGCAAATGTAGACATTGACGACGAGGACAGCCTAAGCGAGAGGATGGTAGTAAACTCTTTGGTAAAGCCTATAGACATTGCCGTTATTAAGCTTCCTCACATATCTAACTTTACAGATTTAAACCCGTTTGAGAGGTACGAGAACGTGTCTTTAAGGTATGTTAGCAAAGTGGTAGACTTAAAAGAGCCTGACATGGTAATTATTCCTGGCACCAAAAGCACAATTGCAGACTTAATGTGGCTTAGAGAGAGTGGGCTTGAAGCGAGTGTAAAAAAACTAGCGGACAAAGGCAAAATAATTTTTGGAGTGTGCGGTGGTTTTCAAATGCTTGGAGAAGTGCTTAGCGACCCATATGAAGTAGAAAGTGGAGGAGAGACAAGTGGTTTATCGCTTTTAGCTATAGATACTGTTTTTGAGAAAGAAAAGGTTACTAAGCAAGTAAATGGAAAAGTGAGTGGCTTAACAGGTGTGCTTAATGGCCTTAATGGTAAAGAGTACACAGGCTATGAGATACATATGGGCAAAACCGCAAAAGGAAGCACAGAAGCTGTTATAAATGAGGGGGATATTTATGGCTCGTACATTCACGGAATTTTTGATAGCAGTGAGATATCGGGTGAGATTATAAAAGCGATTTGCACTATAAAAGGCTTAGACTACTCGAGTATACAAAGCTTTAATATAGACGACTACAAAAATTCTCAATACGATAAACTTGCAGATATTGTAAGAGAGTCGCTTGATATGAAGGCTATTTATGAAATTATAGAAAAGGGATTATAGTCACAGTGGATTTAAAAAAGATAACCGAGGTAATAAAAAATGCACTTAATGTTACAGTTGAAGACATTAAAGATATAAGTGTAATAGAAAACGGGCTTAACAACAAAAATTACTCTTTTTTATGCAAAGGCGAAAAATATGTTTTAAGAATGCCATATACTAGCATAAAAACAAAAAATCAGTGGAGGGAAGAGTATGAGGTTTTAATGGATATTAAAACTAGTGGCATTGCAGACGAGCTTGTTTATTTCGATATAGATAACGGAAATAAGATATCGAAGTTTATAAGTGGCGCAAAAAGTTGCGATATGAGAAGTGAAACCGACATAAAGAGGTGTATTAATCATATAAAAAAACTGCACAGCCACAAAACAAAAATTAGTAGCAATGCAGATATATTTAAGCTTTTAGATAATTATGAAAGCATGTGCAAAATTGAGGTAGAGCAAAGCTATAAAAAAGTTAAAGCAAAGCTTGTTAGTTTAAAAGACTTTGCAAACACTTTGCCAAAACTGGTAGGACTTACTCATTTAGACCCACACAAAGATAATTTTTTACTTACAGAAAAAGAAGTATATTTAATAGACTGGGAGTTCTCTGGTGTTTTTGACAGATATGCAGACATTGCCTCTTTTATTACTTACGATTACTTGAGTAAAGAAAAAGTAGATTATATTATAGATTTATATTTTGATTTTAAAACAAAAAAAGAAGAAAGGGTAAAAGTTTATTACTATATAGTTTTATTGTCTTTGCTTTGGTACATATGGTCATTATATCAGTCTCAGTTTGCAACTAATTTAGAGAAGTTTAACGCTGACATGAGAAAATATTACTCTGAGTATATTGTGTGTTTAGAAAATATATAGTTTGTATTTTTAACTTAATTTGTGTAGCCACTAGGAACTAATCCGAGTTTGGATTAGTTCCTAGTGGCTTATTTTGGGGTTTATTTACTTATAACACTAGTAAATAAAAAATGTAAGTAGAGAGCAAATTGAAAACAGTAATAATACAGAAAAACACTCACTATAATTTAGTAAAGGTAATCTCAATTATAGGAGTGGTATTGTGTGAAAAATTATAAATTCTCGCTACTTTGTTTAGGGTTGGTTGTTTTGCTTATTATTAATTTTATAAGTAGCTTTATTAGAATAGAGCAAACAGGCATTTTTAATGAGGAAGAAAAGCTGAAAGTAGTGGTCGACGCAGGGCACGGAGGCGAAGACGGAGGAGTGAGCGAAACTGGTGGAATTGTAGAAAAAGACATAAACTTGGCTGTAGCACTTTATTTAAAAGATTTACTAGAGGAAAATGGCTATGAGGTTATAATGACAAGAGACGAGGATGAAGACCTTGCAGATAGCACGCTAGAGACTGTGTCTGAAAGAAAAAAGAGCGACCTTTATAATAGGGTAGATATTATTAATAAGTCTGATGCTGTTTTGGTGGTAAGTATTCACCAAAATCATTTTGAGCAAGAAAAATATAAAGGGGCACAAGTTTTTTATTACACCAACGAAAGTAAGGTTTTAGCAGAGACCTTACAGGCTGATTTAATAGAAAAACTTACGCCCGATAATAATAGAGTAGCAAAAGAAATAGATAACAAATTTTTACTTGAAGAGAGCATTATTCCTGCAGTGATTGTTGAATGTGGTTTTTTATCAAATAAAAACGAAGCTATTCTTCTATCAAGTGATGAATATCAACAAAAAATTGCTAATGCAATATATGCTGGTTTGAGTAAGTACTTAGAAAATGAAAAAATAAGCGAAAAAGATAAAATTATAGTATAGATTTTAAATAAGCTAATAAAATATTTTTACCGCTATTATCGTCTAAAGTTCCGTTTACTACCATATCGGCATGCCATCTTGTAGGCTCAACAAGCTCATTGTGCCTAAATCTAACAGTGTCTATATATCTGTTTGTTACTTCTTCATATGTTTGTCCCCAAGCCATGTGCTTAACAATTCGCCTTTGCATTCTTTGATCGCTATCAAGGTCTACAAACACTTTGAGGTCAGATTTTTCTCTTATTTTGTCTAAATGTAAAGCAAACAGTCCCTCGACGATAATTAACTGGTTATCTTCGTTTAAGGCTGTATCTAAATCAGCATAAAATTCATCTAATTTTAGGGCAGTAGGGTGGTTGTGCTCTACATATTCTATGCGGGTAATAGGTGCAATAGTGTTTGGTGTAGGGTTTTTGTAGTAATTATCCATATGAAGATTAATTACCTTATAGTCGTTTTTAGTTTGCTCATAAATATAATCGCTTAAAGTAGACTTTCCGCTACAGGTTCCTCCTGCTATTGCAAGCACCATAGGCTTTTTCATAATAACAACTCCTAATCAATACAAATTAACATAAATTTTACATTATATCATATTAAATGTCAAGTGTAATCAGATGGAAATATAGGTGATTATTTAATAGTTGTTGTGCTTTTTATATAGTGAAGTTGCTTTGTTCAACTATATAAAACGACAATATAACGCTAAGTTATCATTATAGTTATTTATTAAATTGTGATTGCAATTTATTGTACAAAAGGTTATAATAAAAACGTTAGAATGTTAATTTTTTTATTTTTGTTACAATTAATGGAGGCGTTTTTTTTGATTGACAAGGCAAATTTAATTCACTGTCGTTTTTGCAATAACGATTTAGACAGAACCCAAATCAAAACAATGGGAGACTACGGGTTTTGTTCTCACTGTCATAAGGTTGTTCCTTTAGTAGCAACAGGCTTAGTGATTAATGCAGATGAATCAGGCAAGTTTTCTTTATTAAAACCAGAGTTGTTAAAGTTATACGAGTTTTTAATATGTTTTTTTATTACAGCAGGTTCTTATGTGTGTATTGAGAATTTTGGGCTTACATATTTAACTACTGCGTTGTGCTTAGTGCCTTATATGATACTTACTTGTTCTCTTTTTCCTTACTATTGCTCTAGTGTAGTAGTTAACTTTTTTGTGTACTTATATAACCTATTTCGAGGCAATGCAAAATTTGATACTTATGTGTTTTTGACATACATGCTTACAATAGCTTTTCTTTGTATGCCAGTAATTAATTTTGCTTTTGCAGAGTTGCCTGAAATGATAATGCCACATGTTAATGTAATAGCGATGTTTTTGAAGCAAATTTTATTTTTGGTTATATTTTGTGGTTGTGCAATACACAAACTTATTTTTAGTTAACTTGCTTTTTTAGAATGTTTTATTTATAAGAATATTAAAACGAAAGGGAGCGTGTTTACGCATGGACATGATTGTTTGCGTAAATACTGCTCGTTTATATTATAATGAAAAGTATGTCGAAATACCAAATGGATATGTGCTCAGGCCCATTATTTATTAAAATGTTAAAGTTTTCTATACCGCTTATGCTTACAGGAACATTACAGCTTTTGTACCACGCGGTTGATATTATTGTTGTAGGAAACTTTGCAGGAAAAGAGTCGCTATCTGCGGTTGGAACAACTGGCCCACTAGTTAATTTAATAGTGGGTGTTTTTATGGGCTTAGCCATAGGTACTAGCGTATTAATGTCAAATTTTTATGGCTCAAGAGATTATAGCGGAATGCAAAAAACAATACATACCTCTGTGGCAATTTCAGCTATAATAGGGGTTGGGTTGACCTTTATTGGCTTTTTTTTGTCGCCAATAATATTAGAGCTTATGAATACTCCTGAAGATGTTATAGATAAATCTGTAATTTATTTGCGTATATTTTTCTTAGGAATGCCGTTTAACATGGTGTATAACTTTAGTGCGGCTATTCTTAGGGCTGTTGGAGACTCAAAAAGGCCACTTTATTTTCTAGCTATATCCGGAATTTTGAATGTAATTCTTAACCTTATATTTGTAACTGTATTTAAAATGGACGTAGCAGGAGTAGCAGTAGCTACAGTAATGTCTCAAGTACTATCATGCATGTTGGTAATACGTTGCCTAATAAAAGCCGACGGAGCGTTAAAACTTAATATAAAAGCACTTAGTATCGATAAAAAAGTACTAGCTCAAATAATTAAAATAGGAGTACCTGCAGGAATACAAGGCTCTCTTTTCTCGGTTTCAAATGTTCTTATTCAGTCGACAATTAACAGCTTTGGTACAGTGGTAGTTGCGGCAAACGCTGCCTCTGGTAGTTTAGAGGGATTTCTTTTTGTTGCAATGAATGCCGTGTATCAAACAAACATTAATTTTACAAGCCAAAATTTAGGTGCAAAAAAATACAAAAGAATTAGGGCTTGTTTATGGTATGGGTTTGCTTTGGTAACAGTAATAGGCGTAGTGCTCGGTTTTATTATAAGTGCGTTTAGTGAGCAGTTAATAAGCCTATACAATAACGACCCTGAAGTAGTAGTGATAGGGGCAGAGAGACTGGTGTTTTTTGCCTCGGTATACTTTTTGTGTGGGTTTATGGAGGTTTTAACAGGGCAATTAAGAGGTTTGAAATGCTCTTTACCGCCAATGTTTATTACTTTAATAGGAGTATGTGCATTAAGAGTAACTTGGGTTTTTGTAGTGTTTCCGTTTTACCCAACATTGATATGTGTATATGCTTCGTACCCAGTTACATGGGTTATTACATCTATATGTTTGTTTATTACATATTTGTTAGTTATGAAAAAACTACCAAAAACAGACGAATAAATTATTATATATACTATTTATTTAGTAAACTATATATGATACAATAAACACCTAAATTATATTATTTATATATTTGTTATATTTTAGTTAAGAATAAGCTATATAATAGTAATGGTAAAAAATATAATTACATAGGTATAAAAGGCTTTGTTAAGTTGACATGTAAATATTCTTTATATTTGTTTTTTGTACTCACCGTACGGAAAGTCAAATATAATCTGTTTGACTTTGAGGAAAAAGAAAAGAGAAATTGACGTTATTATTAAATAATAACGCACAAAATATGAGGAGGAAGTAGAAATGAAGTATTTAATAGGTATTGATTTAGGAACTAGCGGAACAAAAACGGTGCTTTTTGATGAAAAGGCGAATGTTGTGGCAAGTGCTACTGTAGAGTATCCGTTGTATCAAGAGAAAAACGGTTGGGCAGAGCAAGACCCACTAGACTGGTGGAATGCAACAAAAACTACTTTGAGCGAGGTAGTTAAAAATATTGACCCAAAACAAATAGCGGGCATTGGCATATCAGGGCAAATGCATGGCTTAGTAATGCTTGATAAAGAAGGTAATGTGCTTAGAAAATCTATTATTTGGTGTGACCAAAGAACAGGCGAAGAGTGCAAAGAAATAACAGAAAAAGTAGGAGCAGAAAGGCTTATTGAGATAACTGCAAACCCAGCATTAACAGGGTTTACTGCCTCAAAAATACTTTGGGTTAGAAATAACGAGCCTGAGATTTATGCAAAATGCGCACATATATTATTGCCTAAAGACTATGCAAGATATATGCTAACAGGCGACTTTGCAACTGAGGTATCAGATGCATCTGGTATGGGGCTTATGGATATTGAAAATAGATGTTTTAGTGAAGAGGTTTGTAAAAAACTTGATATAGACATGGCATTGTTGCCAAAAGTTTATGAGTCTCCTGAAATTACAGGCACAATAAGTGAAGAGGCGGCAAAACTAACCGGGCTTAACGTAGGTACACCAGTGGTAGGTGGTGCAGGTGATAACGCAGCGGCAGCCGTTGGAACAGGCGTAGTTGAAGACGGAAAAGCCTTTACTACAATAGGCACTTCTGGCGTAGTTTTTGCACATACTTCTAAAATAAGCATTGACCCTATGGGTAGGGTTCACACTTTTTGCTGTGCAGTGCCGGGTGAATGGCATGTTATGGGGGTTACTCAGGGCGCAGGGCTCTCACTGCAATGGTTTAGAAATAATTTCTGCAATGCAGAGGTAGAAACGGCTAAAAACATAGGAGTTGACCCATACTATTTAATGGATAAAGAGGCTGAGAAAATTAAAATAGGAGCCGACAGGCTTTTATATTTACCTTATTTAATGGGAGAGAGAACACCTCATTTAGACCCAGACTGCAGAGGCGTGTTTTTTGGCTTATCAGCAGTTCACACAAAAGCACACATGATAAGGGCTGTTATGGAGGGCGTAAGCTACTCGCTTAACGATTGCTTAAATATATTAAAAGAGATGGGCGCAGATGTAGGCGAGATGCTAGCTTGTGGAGGCGGAGGTAGCTCACCGCTTTGGAGACAAATGCTTGCTGACATATATGGTTGCCCTGTAAAAACAGTGGTTTCAAAAGAGGGCCCTGCATTAGGAGTAGCAATTTTAGCAGCAGTTGGCGCAGGATTGTACTCAAGTGTTAAAGAAGCTTGTAAAGAGCTTGTAAAAACAAATGAGCCTCAGCAACCTATTGAAGAAAACTTAGAAACATATGCGAAAGTATATAGTGCCTATACCTTACTTTACCCAGCATTAAAAGATAGCTACCAAACACTTAAATATTAAGTGATAATAAAACAATAAACTTAAATGACTTTGTTAAGTTATATGATAATAATTTTTTATGATTTTAACTTAGCCTAATTACAGAGAGGAAGAATATTATGTTTAAAGAAATTAAACCGCGCGAATTAGAGTTCAATGCTTTTTCAACAATTGGAGACGATTGGTTGCTTATTACAGCAGAAAAAGATGGAAAAGTTAACACCATGACAGCCTCCTGGGGTGGTTTAGGAATTATGTGGGGAAAAACAGTTGCATATATTTTTATTCGTCCACAAAGATACACAAAAGAGTTTGTTGACGCTAAAGATAAGTTAAGCCTTTGTGTTCTTCCTAGGGAGTATAAAAAAGAACTTCAATACTTTGGAACAGTAAGCGGAAGAGACGAAGATAAAATTGCTAAGTCAGACTTAGAGACAATATCAGCCGAAGGAACAGCATATTTTAAAGACAGTGACAAAGTTTTTATATGCAATAAACTATATGCGCAAGACCTAAAAGAAGAGTTTTTTATACAAAATGGACTGGCTGAAAAATTCTACCCACAAAAAGACTACCACACTATGTATGTTGTAGAAATTGAAAAGGTGTTGGTAAAATAAGTTAGCAGTGAAAACTGTTGACAAAATAACCGAATATGTGATATTATATCACTGTGAAGAAATATGGATTATGTTTGATTTAACAAGTATAATCCATATTTTGAGGTAAATAATTATGTTTAAAGGGGAAATATATGAAAAAAACGAAAATGATGTCATTGCTTTTGGCTTTTGTAATGATATTTACTATGATACCAATAAGTGCATCGGCTATTGCTCCTATTACTGGAGAATTGAATATTCCTGTAATTGAACCTGTAACAGGAGAAGCACCACAAAGTACACTTAATCTGGCAGGAGAAGGCTACTCAGGCACTATTACGTGGTATAGTAATGGCGATTTTGCAAATGAGTATATGGATGATTATTTTAAGTTGGGACTAGGTTTTTCAGCGAAAATAATTTTATCAGTACTTGATGGTTATTATTTTGAACAAGGTGTTACTGTAGCAGTTGATAATGCAACAATATCAGGACTAAGCGTTCAAGAACATCAAGTCGAATTCTATGCAAATTTTCCAGCTACTCAAAGTAAGATAGTAGACTTTACTTTAAGTTCTACACAAAATGAAGTAGCTCGTGGAGAGCAGTACACACTTACTACTGGTTGGGATAATACTTTAGGTGCAGATTTATTAGAATTTTCTTACAGTCTTCGACATGACGGAAGTTTAGGAGCTTTCATATACAATACGGATAATATTACTTCGCATACAGGTCTAGTCACCACAAATCCGTTTATTATGGCAACAGGAGTTTACAATGTTCCTGTAATTACAAGTTCTGCAGTTAATTATGATGTCCAAGTAAGGAATGGAAATTTAGCAACATTTGGGTACAGCGGAGGAAAAGTGGAGTATATGAATGTTACTTACGATGTAGCTAGTGATGCTCCTGTAGGGGAATATATTTTTTCATATTTTGGCACAACCGCAAGTAACTCAGTTAATAAAGTGGACAACATAGTAGGAACTCTTGGGCAACAAAAAGTAACCGTAATAGATTACATTAAAAATCAACACACAATTGGAGTTACAGCACCTGTTAAAGGTGGTTCACCTACACAAACTCCAGTAATTGGAGCAAATGAAAATTACACTGGTACAGTAAAGTGGGTAAAAGCAGATGGTACTGACCATACAGGTTCATTTATTGGCGGTGGAGAATACAAAGCAATAGTTACATTAACTGCAAACGACTATTTTTATTTTGATAATGACGGCTTGGATGCAGACGATTTCAGCGTTTTAGTTGACGGAAGCACTCCTGCTGTAACATTTAGTGAAGATGGCAAAACTGCTACTTTTGAGATAAGCTACGATGCTCTTGCATCAAGACAAATAGTTAGTTTAGAAGTTACAACAGAGCCTACAAAAACTGCTTATATTGAAGGACAAGACTTTGACAAAACAGGCATGGTAGTAAAGGCTACTTACGACGACGGCTCAGTAGTAGAAGATTATAGAGACTACACAATTGCTGACGGAGTTAATTTGCCTACTGGTAAAACATCGGTTCAATTAAACTCAAATGAAAATACACAAGTAGGAACTACACAAGCTATTAGAGTAATAGAAAGAGAAATGGTTTCTATTGAAGTTTCAGGAGTTTTTGATAAGCAATATTATGTTGGAGAAACTCAAGATTTTACAGGTATGATAGTTACAGCGACATATAATGACAACACTACTCAAGTATTAAAGCCAGATGAATACACAACAACAGGTTTTAATAGTGGCACTGCTACAAACTCTCAAACAATTACAGTAACAGAGACTTTAAGTGGTAAAAGCTTAACAGATGATTTTGCTGTTATTATAGAACAAAAAGACAGCACTGATATTGAATTTGAAAGCACAAAAGAAGACCAAAAAGATATATTCACTGAAAATGGATTTAGCCTTGGTGCCCAGTTTACACGTGCAAGCACAACAGCAAATATTCCTGATGAAATATTCACAGAGAGATATATGTTTGATGGCAAAACTTATACTTGGGAAGAGTTAAATGCTCTAACTGTTAAAAATGTAGGTGTTTACTCGGTTACTGCTATTTTAGAGAGCGATAATTATTATGGCGAAAAAGCTATGACATTCACCATTGAAAAAGCACAGCAAGAGCCGTTAGTATTATCAGGCGATGACAAAATAATGGTTGATGTAAATGGTAATTTAGTATTAACAGGCGGAAGCGGAACTGGCGCAGTTACTTACGCGATTACAGGCGGAACAGCTACAGCAACAATTGTAAATGGAAAATTAGTTGGAACAACAGCAGGCACAGTTACTATAGTAGCTACAAAAGCTGGAGACGACAACTATTTAGAGGCAATTTCTAACACATTTGAAGTTACAATTGTAGCAGAAGACGTGCCTACTACAGACCTTCCTACAACAGGTGATAGCACAGACCTTGCATTATATGTAGTATTATTTACTGCAAGCTTGGGCATGGCTATATTCACTTATTTGAAAAAAAGAGAAAAAGTTTAATGTAATATTTTGAATAACTGATTTACATTATAATAAAGGGGGTGTGACGAAATGAAAATTTCGTTGCAGCCCCTTTTGCGTGCCTC
>CAYJEZ010000007.1:0-37627 GCA_964369215.1 uncultured Eubacteriales bacterium | reverse complement strand
GGTAACCACCTTGTTGTTGGTAACCGCCCTGCATTGGTTTACCTAATGCCATACAAATTTCTTGCCCCATTTGCTCATATTTGCGAAATTCCTCACTAAAACGATTGTCTACTTCATCTAAAGAAATATCTAGTCTGTAGTTAATATCATTAAACCAAGGGCTGTTAATCTGAATATCCATCCAAAATTCATATGTAGTTTTATGTCTTGGAGGGTTATAACTCTCTCTTCCTTCACCAGGACGGAAAATTTCTCTTTGCTCTTCTTTTATATCAAGTGTGCAGCTCATTATTTGAGAAAGAGCTATAACGTCAGGGTTTAAGTCTCTCCAGTTATCCCTTGTGCAGTAAATAAAAGTACCGTTTCTTTCATCTACTTTAATCTCATTATCTTTACCAACTGAACGAGTAGGCGAGAAATTCCTAACAGCTTCTTCATTTTGCTTACGATACTCAAGCTGTGCATTAATTTCTTCTAATGTTGAGTTTCTGCGGTCGTCAAAAAGCGGAGACAATAGTTTTGCGCAATCTTTGCACATATTTCCGTCTTCAAGTTTTCTATTTCCTAAAAGACCAATTTTTTCTCCGCAAATGTCACATTCTTTTTTATCAAACAAACCCATAATAATTCTCCTTTTATTTATATTTTAAACCCTAAAACATCAGTTATTGTCTTTTTGTTTTCGAGTTTTTTGCGTATCTTCATATAAAAACCTATCATAATTTTGCCCTAAAACAAACGAACCTCTTCTAACGTAATCTTTCGCCTGTGTTTTTTTTACTGCCGTGTTCATCTTTGCTTTCATAGATCCTGTAACCATAAATGCTATTATTAGCCCACCTATTAAGCCAACTAATAAAGCTATGACTATATCTGAAGCTTCAATCATATCTGTCGACGACAATACCACCAAACCTCCACTAGCGTAAACGTTAAGAGTCAAAGCACAAATAAAAAGTGAAAGTGAAACTAACAGTACAAGTCTTTTTTTCATATATACCTCCTAGCCTACAACAATAATAAAGTTATTATTGCTATTGGAATCATAGCGCCTATAGTCAAACCTATTCTCCACTTTAGTAGCTTTGCTTTATCTATAGGTAACTCTCCTGAAACTTGACCAGTTTGTCCGTTTATTGCAAACTGATACATCTTTCCTTCATACTTTGTATTTAGCATCCATATTGGCAATAATGCATATTTAATACCCTCGCCCACCATTTGTATGTAAGAGTTTTTCTTTGTTACTGATGTATAGCCTTTTACAGTATCTTCAAAGGCTTTCTCGGTTGAAGATATAACTCGCTCATTAGCCCGCTCTGAACACTCAGCAACACTTACATCAAATTTATCTGCAAAATACCCTGCCATATACATAGGGCTAAACAGCGTAAAATCTTTATAATCATATGGCTCAATTCCATCCATATAATTGTCTTCCATTTTTGTAGATGCATCAACAGGAATGTTATCAAAACCAATTTGCCCACTTCTGTATACTTCATAATATTCTGTTTTAGTATAATTATATTCACTATCGCTCCAACGTTTTACTTTCTTTGCATCAAAGTTAATACTTCCACCACCTGTACAGCTAAATAGCCAGAACGGAACGTATAATCCGCTTATTTTGGATAGATGATTATTTTTAATAAATGCATCAGGTAACAATTTTTTACCCTCATAGAAATTTTTAAGCATATCTTCAGCTTTTTTCTTGTCAATTTTAAATGGTATTACAACATCAGGGGTCACCATTCCACTGATATTACCTGTCATAACTACAGGATTTCCGCAATACATACACTCGCTAGCTACAGTGTTTTCGTCAGAAACTACTTGTGCTCCACAAGATGTGCACGAAAAACCAGTTGCATCTTGTACTTGACTTTGATTTCTAACATAACCCTCAATATTCCAGTTTATACCGCCTTGAGCATTAACTGCTTGATTATTTGTGGGCTGATTACCTTGTATTATATCTTGCCTAAATTCACTACCGCAAGAGTTGCACATTAACATTTGCTTTTGTGCATTAAACTCAAGAGGCGCACCGCACGATGGGCATTGATACTTTAACATCTGAGACAAAACAAAACCTCCTTTTGCATTAAATAACTATAATGTTTTTTAGGATAATACTATATTCTTAGTTTATCTTTTATATTAGTAATAGTAAATGTGCCAAATGGCACATTTACTATTACTAATGTTAAGTCAAAATGAATGTAACCTTCACTTTCATTAAACAAATAAATTTCCTCTTTTGTTTTCTCTCTTATCTAAAAACAAATATAAAAAATATGATGCATTATCAATTAACACATCATATTTTTTAATCAATCATAATTACAATGGTAATGTTTTACTTCATATAATATCATCATTTTGAAGATATCCACCCATTCCCTACCACGTAAACTACTAGTTCCATAGTAGTTTTACACCCCGATTTAATTAACATATTCTCTATATGCCGCTTTACTGTTCCTGCGGCAATTTTAATTTCGTCTGCTATCTCTTTTCTAGAGTATGAATGACAAAGAAATCTTAATATTTCGAGCTCCCTTTCTGTAAATGGCGGTTCTCCGTTTGCTGTTGGTATTTGAACCTCTTCAGGAAAACACTTTTCACCTTTCATAACTCGCCTAATTATTTCTGCAAATTCACCTATGCTTTTCGATTTTGATAAAAAGGCATCTGCACCCACTTTTTTGGCTTCAGGTATGTAAGATATTTCATCAAATCCAGACATCAAAACTACCTTAATATGCGGCATTTCACGCTTTAATTTCTGTGCCAAAAATATTCCGCTGTCGTTCTCTTGCATAGATATATCTGTAAGCACAACATCTGGGTCTAAAAATCTACACATTCGTACTGCTGATGTCGCGTCTCCTGCACTTCCTACAAAGGTCATATCGGCTTCTTTTTCTAATATGTTGCTAAAAGACTCTAAAACACACTTATGGTCATCCACCAAAAACACCCTTATCATAAATTCCTCTCCTTATTGTAAAATATCTCACTGTTAAATTAAATTGACAAAATTTTAGTTTTTTATAAATAAAAGCATTTTTCTTCACCTAAATTATATCAATAAAACAACTTTAATTTCTCCCATAATAAAAGATACCTTTCCCAAGTTTCTTTGCATTTAAACGCTATAATAACGCTGACTTGAGTTCCTTTTCTATCTACAAAAAATGGATTTAAAAAAAAGTAATCACTTTTTACTAAAAATTCTAATATTTGTTTCTCTTGATTCTTATCACACATTATAGCTAATTTTGCATCATCTGTAAGCATTTCATAAAAATTAAGTAATGCGCTACATATATCCTCTGTAGAATTTTGGTCAAAAGGCACTTCAGTACATAATGCATCAAACACTATATCTGTTTTAAAGTATTTTGCATTAGCTACATGGTGTTCCGCTCCGTAAGCTAAGAGCCCATAAGCTAGCTCCTGTGCAATATCAAGCGACACCACTCGTAGACTAGGGTATCCTTTTTTCAGTTGATATATTATTCCTCCCCCACCTGCAAAAGGTTCTACTACTGCTTTTGTAAATTTATTACAGGCTAAATTCATAAGTAATCGACAATCTTCTACAGGCAAAGCGCGTCTACCCATTGCCTCACCGTTACCACGGTAACCATTAATGTTTCTCACCACGCCATCTCCACAGGTAAGCAAAAAATCTCGCTTATCTGCTAAACCTTGCCTAAAAAGGTCACCGTTTTGCTTTATTAAGTTTTTAATAGCAAATTCCTTACCCTTAAAAACCAGTGGGTTAATGCTTGGGTTTTCAATATCCGAGCTTAATTCGTTAAAATCTAGTATGTAAAACGTATCACAATACCCTATGTATTCTAATATATTTGAAATATTAGACATATCGCTTTCATTTAATTTAACTGCAATTGTAATTATTCCTTTCACATCTCCTAGCGGTCCGTTTGTAATAAACCGAGGGGCATACTCTTTTAAAGCGTGAATCAACTCTAGCACAGCTAGCTGTTTGCATTTTGAGCGAGATTTTCTAATTCTTGCAACTATTATTTTTCGCTTTGCTAATATTTCTTCTATATTCTTCTTATCGATACTTATAAATAGAGACATAATCTCCTCCAAAAGTCTGTTTTTATAATAATAATGTTAAAATCATTAAATTTCAATTGATTGTTTAAACTATTTTAGCATATAAGTCTAGTTTTGCATAGTTTTTTATTTAATTATTTTGATTTTTTTATTATAAGCTAATATAAATCAATTAAAGCATTTTTCTAAGCATTGATACATATTATTATTATAACAGTACGATAAAAAGGGGAGCTTTTATGGATTTTCATAGCCTTGACTTAATTGAAGTAAAAGAAAAACTAGAAACAGATGAAACAAAGGGGCTGAGTACTTCTCAGTATATTAAAAGGTCAAAAGAAAAGGGAAAAAACATTTTAACAGATGAAAAAAAAAGTGGAATAATAAAAAAATTTTTATCTCAATTTAAAGATTTCATGATAGTAATTTTGCTTATTTCGGCAGTGGTTTCGTTAGTTTCTTCTTTTATTAGTGGAGAACACGAATATTTTGACTTTTTCATTATAATTGCAATTGTGCTTTGTAACGGAATTATTGGTACAATACAAGAATATAAAGCAGAAAAAGCTATTGATGCACTAAAAAGTATCAGCTCACCCACTGCAACCGTAATAAGAAACGGAAAAAAGAAAATGGTAGACAGTACAGAACTTGTTGTAGGCGATATCGTTATTCTTAAAACAGGCGACATAGTTCCTGCTGATATTCGAATAACTCAAAGTGTAGAACTAAGTTGTGAAGAGAGCTCTTTAACAGGTGAATCTGTACCGGTTAGTAAAAATGAGAATGTCATATGTGAACTCAACGCTCCATTACCTGAGAGGAAAAACATGCTTTATTCAGGTTGTGGCATTAGCTCAGGGCATGCAAGAGGAATTGTGGTTGCTATAGGAATGAATACACAAATAGGTAAAATAGCTACACTTTTGCAAAAAGAAGAAGCACCTTTAACCCCACTGCAAAAAAAACTTAACAAAGCGGGTAAAACTCTTGGTATTGCAGTAATTTTGATATGTGTTTTAATTTTCGGCTTAGGTTTATTGACTAATATTCCTGTGCTCGATATGCTTATGATATCTGTTAGCCTTGCAGTTGCAGCAATACCAGAAGGACTTACTGCTGTTGTAACTATTGTATTAGCCATGGGTGTTAAACGAATGGTAGCTAAAAAAGCCATTATCCGAAAACTGCCTGCTACAGAAACTTTGGGCGGTGTTAGTGTTATATGCTCTGACAAAACAGGAACACTTACACAAAATAAAATGACCGTTGTAAGCGTATGCAATTTAAATGAAGAACTGCCCTTAAACTCAGAAGAAAGGAAGCTTATTTTAGGGCTTAGCTCACTTTGCAACAATGCTGAAATTAGTAAGGATAATAAAAGTTTTGGAATGCCTACCGAACTTGCACTAATAAAAGCGGCAGGTTCAATAAGAAATGATTTTGTTTCACAGTTTCCAAGAGTTGGAGAGATACCTTTCAGTTCACAGAGAAAAATTATGTCTACAGTACATAAAAGTGGAGACGGATACGTAGTAATAACAAAAGGTGCACCAGATTATATAATTAAGCTTTGCAGTAGCATTATGGTTAAAGGTAATGTTGCTACTATCGGAAAAACTCATATTGATAAGATAGAAAAATTAAACAAGGCAATGGCTGAAAAAGCGCTAAGGGTGCTAGCTGTAGCAAAAAAAGAGACTGATAAGCTAGGTGAAGATGACAATGAAATTGAAAGTGGACTTTGCTTTTGTGGGCTTATAGGAATTGAAGACCCACCAAGAAAAGAGGCTAAAAAGGCAGTAGAACAATGTAAAAAAGCTGGTATTACACCTGTTATGATTACAGGTGACCAAGTTCTTACAGCTTTGGCGATTGCGGAAAGAGTAGGGATTTATAACGATAATTATAAATATATGACTGGAAGTGAACTTTCTACCCTCTCGGTTAAATCTCTTGCAGAAATAATTGATGGTTACAGGGTGTTTGCACGTGTTACACCAGAAGACAAAGTGAAGATTGTAAGAGCATTTCAGCTTCGTGGTGAACTAATTGCTATGACAGGAGACGGTGTTAACGACGCACCTGCGCTAAAAGCTGCCGATATAGGCTGTGCTATGGGTAAAAGTGGTACTGAAGTGGCTAAATCTGCAGCTGATATGGTATTAACAGACGATAATTTTGCCACAATAGTAGAAGCCGTAAAAGAAGGTAGAGGAATTTACAGTAATATAAGAAAGACAATTCATTTTTTACTAAGTTGTAATACTGGAGAAATATTGGTAATACTCGGTGCATTTTTGATGGGTTTACCAGTACCTCTTTCAGCTACTCAAATATTATGGGTAAACTTAGTTACAGACTCTTTTCCAGCTTTAGCTTTGGGTGCATCTAAAGTTAGTGACAGCGTTATGGAAACTGAATTTGAAGAGAGTAAAAAAGGAATATTTTCTAAAGATATTTGCTTCTCTATGATATTAGAGGGTGCATTTATAGGTGTTATGTCTCTTTTAGCTTTTATAATTGGTAGAAACTATTTTGACATCAACCCAAACAATCCTATTATTGCCAGAACCATGTGCTTTGCTGTTCTATGCTTGTCTCAACTTGTCCATAGTTTTAATGTTTCTGAAGCTACTAGTGTATTTTCAACTAAGAAAACAGGTAACAAATGGCTAAACTATAGTTTTATATTGTGCAGTGTTTTGCTAATAATTGTAATCGTTGTTCCCTCTTTTGCACTTGCATTTAAAATTACTACTCTAAACGCAGTTCAATGGCTTATTGTTGCTTCTTTATCTGCAATACCCCTACTGGTTGCGGAAGTAGAAAAACTTACCGATAAAATAATATTAAAAAGAAAACATTAATGCACAGTGCAGTAAAAAAATTGCTTTTGTTGGTTATTTTGCTATTTGTTCATTTTTTTGCTTAAATAACAAATAAATTACTTTTCAAATACAAATAAATGTTATATAATTTAGGTAATGAGAGTTTATTTTATATTCTTGTTACCTAAATTATTTTATATATTTACAAGGCGGTCGAAGGTATGGAATTCATACCTAAAAAGTGAAAGGTGGTTAATTTATGCGCAAAACAAAAATAGTTTGTACATTAGGTCCTTCTACAGATGATGACAATATACTACGAAATATGATACTGAGTGGTATGTCTGTAGCCAGAATAAACATGTCTCACGGTAACCATGAAGACCAGAAACAGCGTGCCGACCAACTTAAGAAAATAAGAACAGAACTCGACGTTCCGGTTGCACTTTTGCTTGACACAAGAGGACCCGAAATTAGAACAGGCAAATTCAAAGACAACAGAGTTTATTTAAAAGACGGACAAACTTTTACACTTACTACTAACGATGTCTTGGGCGACGAGAACATGTGTAGTGTGTCTTTTAAAAACTTTCCTGAAGATATTAAAATAGGCAACAAGGTACTAATTGACGACGGTCTTATATCAATGGATGTAGTAAATAAAACTCCTACAGATATTATATGCACAGTTACACACGGCGGAACTGTTTCAAATAATAAAGGAATAAATGCGCCGGGTTGTAGGCTGTCTATGCCGTTTATTAGTGAGAGAGATAAAGAAGATATAGCTTTTGGCGTTAAAGAGGATTTTGATTTTATTGCTGCCTCTTTTGTAAGAAGCAAAGAAGATGTATTTTTAATTAGACAAGAGTTACAAAACAACAATTGTGAAGATATTAGAATTATTTCTAAAATAGAAAACTCTGAAGGCGTAAATAATATTGATGAGATTATTAGAGTCTCAGACGGAATAATGGTTGCAAGGGGCGATATGGGTGTTGAGCTTAACCTTGAAGATATTCCAATTATTCAAAAAGATATTATTGCAAAGGTTTATACTGCTGGCAAACAAGTTATTACAGCTACACAAATGCTTGAGTCTATGGTTAGTCACTTAAGGCCTACAAGGGCAGAGGCTACAGACGTTGCAAATGCAATTTACGACGGTACAAGTGCTATAATGCTAAGCGGTGAGACCGCAGCCGGTAATTACCCTGTTGAAGCGGTAAAAACCATGGCTCTTATTGCAAACAGAGCTGAGGAAGATATTGACTTTATAGCCAAGTTTCAAAAATGGGTTGGAACTGGTCAAAAAGACGTTACAAGTGCTATTTCTCATGCAACTTGTACTACCGCTCACGACCTTGGAGCTGTGGCCATTATGACTGCATCAAAAACAGGGCAAACTGCTAGAATGATTTCAAAATACAGGCCGTCTTGTCCAATAATTAGCGGTTCTTCAAGCGATAAAGTACTAAGGCAAATGAATATGTCTTGGGGCGTAGTTCCTTTAAAAATAGAAGAAATGACCAACTCAGACAAGCTATTTGACCATTTAGTAGAAGAAGCTCAAAATTACGGGCTATTAAAAAGTGGTGATATTGCGGTTATTACTGCAGGTATGCCACTTGGCATCTCTGGTACTACAAACATGTTAAAAGTTCACTTAGTAGGAGATATTTTGGTAGAGGGAGAAGGAGTAGGAACAGGCGAGTCGACCGGCAGGCTATGTGTATGCGTTAACGAAGATATTGCTATATCTACATTTAAAGATGGAGATATTTTAGTTTTACCTTTTACTACAAATAAAGTAATGCCTCTTTTAAGAAAAGCAAAAGGCATTATTACAGAAGAGTCAGGGTTAAACACACATGCTGCAGTAGCCGGTTTAGCACTAGATATACCTACTATTATTGGAGCAAAAAACGCTTGTGAACTATTAAAAAGCGGAACTACTGTTACGCTTGATTCAGAAAAGGGTATTGTATTAAATTCGACTAAATAAAAATATTTCCCTACTAGTTTCGAGTAAAAAAGATTATCCGCTACTGGCATATATATTAAAAAAAGTGATAGAAGAAAAAAATATAAAAAGAGAACATTTTCTTTTATGCATTTTAAAGATTTATTTTAGCTCTACTCACAATAAACTAAATTAAAATGACCGCCGAAATGGCGGTCATTTTAGCTAAACATTAAAATTTAGCAGGGGTATTTGTCATTATTACTGAATAACCATAAGGTGGCAACTTATAATTTTTGCCATAAGCTGTGCCGAGTAATAATTGGTAATTTTTAAGTTTTACAGGAACGCTCACAGGAGCATTGCTTCTGTTTACTGCTATAAACAAAATATTTTCGGTACCATCTTCTAAAGTTTCATATCTTTCAAAGCATAAAATTTCTCCTAAAGAGTAGACATTTCGCATTGATGACTCTTTTAATATACTAAGCGAGTTACGAAGTTTACCCAGTGTTTTATACCAAGTTATAAGTTTTTGTTCTTCACCCCCCCATGGGTAACAACCACGGTTGAATGGGTCTTTATAACCTTCAAGCCCGGCTTCATCTGCATAATAAATGCTTGGAACCCCTGGTAAGAAGTATTGTAGCAAAGAGGCAATTTTTAATTTTTTAATCGCCTTTTCTTTTTGTTTATTGCTGAGTTTTTGAATAACTTGCCAATATCTGTCTCTCCCATTTAATGGCTCGCCTCCAAGAACAGTAATAATTCTTTCAGTGTCGTGAGTGCCTATATGATTCATAAGAAGTCTTAAAATATGTGGTGGATAGTTCTCTACTATTGTCTCTATATCCTCCATTGAAGAACGAGCGCAACCTCCACTTACATAATTGATAATTGCAACAGCAAATGGATAATTCATTACTGAATCCATTTGGCTACCAAGCAAATACTTTCTTCTTTGCCCATACGCAAACTTACTCGAGGCATCTTCCCATACTTCACCAATAACTATACTCTCTGGGTCTTCTTCTTTTACAGCTTTGTATATATTTTCTAAAATAGCGTCAGGCAGTTCATCAACAACATCTAATCTCCACCCTTTTGAGCCTTTTTTTATCCAATTTTTAATAACCCCCTCATCACCACAAATAAATTTTGTATACTCTGGGTTATCTTCTTTTACATTTGGTAATGTGTAAAATCCCCACCAACTGTCATACTCCTCAGGCCAATTCTTAAAGTCGTACCAAGGAAAATAAGGCGAATTCTTTGAATTATAAGCTCCAACACTATCGTACCTTTTTTCTAAATTAAAATAAACACTATCGCTTCCGGTGTGACTAAAAACGCCATCTAATATAATATTTATACCCATAGATTTTGCCCTTGCACATAGACTCTTATAATCTTGCTCACTTCCTAAAAGAGGATCTACCAACATATAATTTGCAGTGTTGTATCTATGGTTTGAGTGTGCCTCAAACACTGGGTTTAAGTATATGCAATTAACTCCTAAACTCTTAATATAATCCAGTTTTTCTTCTATACCTTTAAAGTCACCCTTAAAGTAATCAGAATTTGTTATCTCTCCTTCTTCATTTGCTACCCAATCAGGAATATTACCCCAGTCATCTCTAAGTTTTCTATCTTTTGGCACATTGGATTTCTCTTCTCCTGAAAAACAAAATCTGTCAGGAAAAATCTGATACATTATTCCGCCTGCCAACCATGAAGGCGTTTTAAGGTCTTTTTGATATACAGTAAGCTGCCATTTATTCTCATATGAATCAATCTTTGCCTTGCCTCCTACACCTTTATACAGATGACGTCTGCCCCTATTTGTTTTAAGCTCAAACGAATAAAAATAAACTCCCTCTTTATCAGGAGCAAAGTGACATTCCCACCACTCAGTGTTACTATCTCCTTCTCCACACCAAAACATAGAATATAGCTTTGTGTTATTTTTATCGTCAGACACAATTAAAAAAGCAGCTGTACAGGCTAACTCTTTAGACGGATTTATTTTAAAATGAACAGGTTTTTCAAGTGGTACCGCGCCTATTGGATTTCTGTAAGTTTTATCTCTTGAATTAAACATACTACTCTCATCCTTTCACCATATTGCACCTAATATTCTCCTACTTTCTATTATAATACAAAAACGGATTATCTATTACTTTAATAGTAACAGATAACCCATTTAAAAACAAGTTCAATAGTATCTAATATTACTTTCCTGCAACGCTCATTTCTGTGCAAAGTACCGACGGTGTGTAAATTGTAGAAGTTCCGTCACAAACATCGTTACCAATCTCGGTAATATTTTTCATAACATCATAAAAATTCCCACTTACAGTAATTCCGCTAACTCCTCTTACAATCTTGCCACCCTCAACTAAATACCCTTTTGCAGATAGCGAGAAATCGCCTGAAACTGAATTGGCACCACTGTGCAAGCCAGCTAAGTTAGTTATAACTAAACCATTATCCATGTGCTTTACTAGCTCGTCAAAGCTCTTTTCTCCTGGTTTAATACACCAGTTGCTTGCTGAAATATTTATCGGCGCTTGATAACCTGCTTTTGCGGCATTTCCTGTAGACTTAACCCCTGCATTGTTAGCAGTTTTAAGGTTGTGTAGCAGTGTTTTAAATACTCCGTTTTCAATAACACTTTTAGTGTATGTCGCTACTCCTTCATGGTCAAAGCCCGAGCTACCAAAGCCCCACTCTTTATGTGGGTCGTCCGTAAGGGTTAAAATAGGAGTTGCAATTGTCTCTCCCTCTTTGCCTGCTAATAGTGATAGTCCTTTTTGTGCTGCCTCTGCTGAAAAAATATTTTCAAAAGTCTCAAATAAATCAGCAAAAGTATCATTTTTAAAAATAATATCGTATTTGCCACTATCTACCTCTTTTGCAGAGCATAAATCTATTGCCTCTTTAACGCTTTCTTTTGCTATCTCATCAGCATTAAGGTCTTTTAAATTAAAAGCTATTTTATGTCCGTAAGCATTATTAGGTTTGCCGTCAACCTCTACAACAGGAGCGACAACTGTCATAACATTATTAGCTTTACGGCTTAAATTCAATCCTTTAGAGTTCTTGATAATAGTTGTACCAGCTACAGAGTAAACTGTGCAATAAGACACTTTTTTTACTCTTTCATCAACAGCAAGTGTTTTTTGCTCTAATTCTTTTGCAAAATTAATTATTTCCTCTGTGCTTACACTTTCCATATCTTTATTATAACAAATAGGTTCTTCGTAAGTTTCGCTGCCCTCAAAAATAAACTGCTTTTCATCGTTCTCAATAAACTCAGCATTTTTTGAACTTCTGTCAATAAGCATCTCTATGCTCTCGTCATCAAGTGTTGTAGTAGAAGCATAACCTATTTTGTCGCCAATTTTAACCCTAAAAGAGATACCTGTTGTTTGGTCAACACTATAGCGCTCTATCTCTTTTTCTGCAATATTAACGCTAAAACTCTCTTTATTTATAGCATAAACTTCATATTCCTCTAAGCCTTTAATTTTAGCTTTTTCAAGAAGTTCATCGCAAAATATATTTAAACTATCCAAAAATAATCCTCCCTTATTGTCTTTATATTATCATTATCTAATTGTCAAAACTACTATTATTTACCGCCTACTGTTATCTCACTTACTCTTAAAGGCGGTTGACCTACACAGGTTGGTACAGAACCGCTTAAAGAGCCGCACATCCCTTCAGCATGGCTTAAATCGTCAGATACCATATCTATGTTCATAAGTATCTCACTACCCTTTCCAATTAAGGTTGCGCCTCTAACAGGCTCAGATATTTCACCATTTTTAATCATATATCCCTCTGTAACAGCAAAGTTAAATTCTCCTGTTACAGGGTTAACGCTACCTCCACCCATTGACGAAGTATAAAGTCCGTTATCAATTGATTTTATCATATCTTCAAATTTATCTGTTCCTTTATCAATATAAGTGTTAGTCATTCTTGAAGTTGGTGCAAAGGTGTAGTCTTGTCTTCTACCACTACCCGTGCTACTCATATTCATGCGCCTTGCATTTAATTTATCTATTAAATATCCTTTTAAAATTCCATTTTCAATAAGCACATTTCTTCTTGTTGGCTCACCCTCGTCGCTTATATTAACAGAGCCCCATTTGTTTAAAAGAGTTCCGTCATCAATAGCAGTTACTTTGGTATTAGCTATTTGCTCTCCAATTTTTCCACAGAAAACAGAATTGCCTTTTGCAACAGAAGTAGCCTCTAACGAGTGACCACAAGCCTCATGAAAAATTACTCCGCCAAAACCGTTACCAATAACAACTGGCATTCTTCCTGCTGGGCAATCTTTTGCATTAAGCATTGTAATAGCCTTTTTCGCTGAACTTAAACCTAACTCTTTTGGGTTTAATGTGTCTAAAAATTCTAGCCCACAATATGCACCCGGAGTCTCGTGTACAGACTGGTTCTCTTTTGAGTCTGAGGCTACGCTCTCTACCATAAACCTAATATATGAACGCTCGTCACTTACATACAACCCCTCGCTATTTGCAATTAAAACCTCTTTATAGCTATTTTTTACACTTGCTGTTACTTGAGCTATTTCATTCGAGTGGTCTTTGGCTGCAAAATAAGCCTCTTTAATAAAATCAATCTTCCTTTTTGTATTCTCCTCAGTTAGAGGGATTTTAATAGGGTGAATTGAATTTATAGTAGTCTCGTTGAGCACTATATCAAGGGGTAAATTATTACTGTTTCCTAATGCTGCACTTACTTTTTCGGCAAGCGTCAACAAACCCTTTTCAGTTGTATCGTTACCATATGCGTAAATTGAGCGAATACCTTTAAAAATTCTTATACCTACTCCTTTTACCCTATTAGTAACACAGTTGTCAACCTTACTATTCAACATTTTTATATCATCGGCTATAGTGTCTTCACAATAAATTTCTGCAAAGTCCGCGCCTGATGACATAGCTTTTTCAAGTACTTTTGTACAAATATTTTTATTTATCAATGCTTTTCTCCTTTTCCTTAATTATATATTTTCACTGTGATATTTCTAACAGTGCTTTTGTATAATAATTAACTCTTTTTACTTAAACTCTATATAAATCTATGTCAGTTTATCATCTTGATTTATAAAAGTCAATGTAATAACTGTGAACTTATTAAACAGTGACATTCTAATTTTCAATTACTTCACCATCTATTAAAGTCCATACCACTTCAATATTTTCATATTTATTTAGCATTTTTAACCCATCATCATAATTTACGCAAAACAAGGCTGTACTTAAAACATCTGCAAGTGCGGAGTTTTCTGCAATAACAGTTACAGATTTATGATGAACAGAAGGATACAGAGTATCTTTATCTATAATATGATGATATTTTTCTCCATCAATCTCCCACAACCTAATCTCTCCACTGCTTGTAACAGCAGATTTATTGGTAAGCTCTACGCTTTTTATAACATCTTCTCCTGAGCTTACGCCAATAAGCCAAGGTTCACCCTCTACCCTATCTCCTACCGCTTTTATGTTTCCGCCTAGGTCTAGCATAAAATTCTCATAACCGTTCTCTATCGCTTTTAAGGCAATTCTATCTGCAACGTACCCTTTTGCAACAGCGCCTAAGTCTAAGCGCATACCTTTTTTACTCAAAAAAACAGTAGAATTATCCTCATCGATAACAATATTCTCGATATTAGTAAGCTCATAGGCATCTGCTAGCTCTTTATCACTTGGCAAAACACTATTTTCTGCGTTCTCTCTCCAAACTTCTGTTATTGACCCAAACGCTATGTTAAAATATCCATTTGTTAGTTTGCTTTGCTCTAGTGAAAAATTAATTATATCTATAATATCTTTATCTACTTTTACAGGCTTTATTCCTGAATTATCGTTTATTGTTTTTATATTGTTAATTCCATCATATAAATTAAAACTATCATAAAGCTTGTGGTAATAAGCAAGTTCTGTAAAAACAATATTTTTGAGCTTATCAAAATCTTGTTGACTGTAATCATATGCAGTAACAGTACTTATTGTATTAAACTCATTAAATGTAGAATCCTTCATAACAACAGGCTGTGATTTACAAGCAGTTAAAGAGAAAATTAACATTGTAGCAAAAAAGGCATATATTACTTTTCTCAAACTAAAACACGCCCTTCTTATAATCGTTAGAGTCTAAACTTCTATGTATCTTTTTTAAATAAGGCATTAACAGTTTTAATAATACAGCAGAGCAAATTCCAAACACTACACCAAATAGAATTAAAGGAGCAAAATATGGGAAAATTAAAAAGCTGTTCATTATTATTAAAGCAGCTACAAATTGTCCTATATTATGAAAAACAGCCGAGCTCACACAAAGTAATGTAAGGCTTAACTTATCTTTTAACATTTTCAATAGCAACACAGCTATCAAAAAAGAAAAAATACCGCCTGAAAAGCTTAATAAAGCCGCTGTTACTCCTCTTGTAAAAAAAGCAAATACTGATTTTAAAATTACAAGGGTAAGTGCTTGTTTTTTATCGCACATAAGCAATGAATACATAATAACCATATTCGCTATACCTATTTTAGCACCAGGAACAGGTAGCGGAGGAAGATAAGTTTCTAGTATTGACAAAATGATAATTAATGCAAAAAACATTGCAGTAAGATTTAATTTTTTTATATTCAATTTCATCGTCCTTTTACATATTAATACAACTTTTCATATCAATAAATAAGCTGAAATTAACTATAGTTATACTTTAACTGTAAGTATAACATTGTACATAATTATAAATCATTGCCCTTTACTTGTCAATTATTTTATCCCCTTTAACCAATTAGTTCAATAAAGCCATCTAATTTAATTAATCTAGTAATTTTCACTTGAGTAATTACATAAATCGTGCTATAATGTACTTTGTTAGAGCACCTATAAAATTGAACGGAGAATAACCGATGGGTTTAATAAGAGAAAAAAGCTATTACAAAAATCTATTTGCACTGGCAGTACCTATTTCCTTGCAAAATCTCGTTACATTTTCTATTGGGTTTGCAGACAATGTCATGATAGGACGCTTGGGTGACGCAGCGGTATCGGGCGTTTTTATGGGAAACCAAATTCAAGCAGTTTTTCAAATGTTTATGATGGGCGTTGAAGGTGCACTTTTAATTTTAGCCGCTCAATACTGGGGAAAAAAAGACACAAACAGTATAAAAAAAATTATGTCTTTAGCTTTTAAAATTGCTATTTTATTTGCTGTTTTATTCTCGTTAGTAACTACTATTTTCCCTGAGGCAGTGATATCTATTTTGACAAACGACCCTAAAGTAATACAAGAGGGCGCAAAATATCTTGGAATTATGGGTTATTCTTTTGCTTTTTTTGCTATATCTCACGTTCTCATCGCTTCAATGCGTAGTGTTGAGATTGCAAAAATAGGTTTATACGTCTCACTTATGACCTTAGTTGTTGACGTAGGGCTAAACTATATTTTCATTTTTGGTATACCTAACGTTATTCCTGCTTACGGTGTGCAAGGCGCGGCTACAGCTACACTTATTGCTAGATTTGTAGAGGCCGCAGCTATGGTTTTGTTTGTAAAATATAAAGATAAAAAATTAAATTTTAGACTAAAAGACCTATCCTTATTTGATAAAGACATAGCAAAAGATTATTTAAAATATGGCTTACCTGTACTTGGTGGTCAAGTAGTTTGGGGTTGTAATACTATAGGTCAAAGCATGATTTTAGGCAGATTTGACTCTGAGGTTATAGCCGCAACTAGCATTATAGGTATGTTACATAACTTAGTTTATATATGGATGACAGGTTTATCTAGCGCTGTTGGCATTACAACAGGCAAAACTGTAGGCAGTGGAGACATAAGTAGAGTAAAAGACCATGCGCATACAGTACAAATTATTTACCTAATAATAGGCGTTATTTCAGGTATTGCTGTTGCGCTATTAGGTGAGCCGTTTACTTCACTTTACGACATTAGCCCTGAGGCAAAGGCGTACGCTATGCAGTTTGTTGCAGTAATTTCAATTACTATTGTTGGTACTTGTTATCAAGCGGCATGTTTGGCAGGTCTTGTAAAGTCTGGTGGAGACATAAGCTTTGTTTTTAAAAACGATACTATTTTTGTATTTTTAGTTGTCTTGCCTGCTGGTATCATAACTTGGCAATTAGGCTTTCCGGTTTGGATTGTATTCGCTGCCCTAAAATCTGACCAAATATTCAAATGCTTTGTAGCTGTAGTAAAAATAAATAAATTTAACTGGATTAAAAATTTAACCAGAGAAAGCAAAGCGTAAATAACAAATTATAGTTAATTAACTATAACATATAATTCTTGAAAGGAACGTGAAATAAGATGAAACTTATTAAAACAAAAAGCTATGATGAAATGAGTGCAGTAGCAGCAGATATTATTGCAACTCAAGTAAAAGAAAAAGAGGACTCTGTTCTTGGTTTAGCTACAGGTTCTTCTCCTATTGGTTGTTATGAGGTGTTAGTAAAAAAATATACTAATAAAGAACTAGATTTCGCAAAAGTAAAAACTGTTAACTTAGACGAGTACGTAGGGCTTGACGGAGAAAATGAGCAAAGCTACAGATATTTTATGAATGATAATTTCTTTGATAAAATTAATATCGATAAAGCTAACACCTATGTGCCAAATGGTAAAGCTATAGATCAAATCAAAGAGTGTGATGAATATGAAGGTAAAGTTAGTGATTTAGGCGGGGTTGACCTTCAGCTTTTAGGCATAGGCTCTAATGGGCATATTGCTTTTAATGAGCCAAGTGACTGCTTTACTAAAAGTGTGCATGTTACTAAATTAGCACAAAGCACAATTGACGATAACTCTCGCTTATTTGAGAAAAAGGAAGATGTTCCTACATCAGCTTACACCATGGGAATAGGCACAATTATGAAAGCGAAAAAAATAGTTCTTATTGCAGCAGAAAGCAAATTTGACATAGTAATGACATCAGTAAATGGTGATGTCACTCCTAAGATTCCTGCTTCTATACTACAATTTCACCCTGATGTAACTATTATTTACGTAGACAAAGCTTAAATGAGTTTAGCAATAAATATAATTGTAAGCATAGCTGTTATTGGCTATGCTTGCTTACTTGCCTTTAGATTTTTTAATAATCTTAAGGCAAGTAATGTTTTTATCGAAACAGTAAATGTAAAAAAAATAAACTTAGTTTGGGTTTTTGTAACCACACTTGGTTTTAGGGTAGTTAGTTTTGCTATAATGTATTTGTTTTCTAACGAGAAGAACTTATACAGTTTACTAACACGTTGGGACGCACTACATTATACTAAACTTATAGAGTTTGGTTATGAAGGCTATATAGAAAATGGGAAAAATCTCTTTTTAGTGTTTTTTCCGCTTTATGTATGGTTTGTTAAACCTTTTGCTATTATTTTTGGAGATACAATTTTAACAGCAGCAGTTTTATCAAATATTCTTTTTGCATTAGCTTGTGTGTTTATGTTTTTGGCGGTAAATGAAAAATACAGTACAAAAACGGCTACATTAAGTGTTATTTTGTTATGCATTTCTCCATTTTCTTTCTTTTTTTCTGTACCTATAACAGAGAGCATGTTTTTGCTTACTACCTGTGCCTCTCTATATTTTTGTTTTAAAAAAAATTGGGTTATTTATGCTATTTTTGGCATTATGGCAGCACTTACCAGAATGACAGGTTTGTTTGTTATTGCCCCTGCATTAATTGAGTTGATTAATTATTACAACCCTTTTCGGTCAAAAGATAAGCTAAAAAAAATAAAAGAGATAGCCAAAAAGCTACCTCTTATATTTGCACCTATTTCAGGCTCGCTTGCCTATTTGCTGTTGAACTATATCGTAACAGGCAACCCTTTTGCATTTATTGAACTTCAACAACATTGGAATCAAGGTGGAATGTGGATATCTCAAGTTGTTGAGTATATGATTGAGCGATGCACTATCGATGACATTAACACAAAGATTTGCATATGGTACCCACAACTTATTCTCTTTATTTTATGCCTTACTTTACTTTTTATCGGAGTAAAAACAAAGGCACATTCAGATGCAATACTCGTATACGGTTTTTTGTGTTTTATGTCTACTTTCTCACTTTCTTGGCTGCTAAGTGGAGGCCGTTACTTAAGCGTAGTTCCGTCTTTTTTTATTATTATAGCTGTGCTAATCGGCAAAAATAAGTACGCTATTTTCTTTACATGTTTTATATCAATTGTATTGTATGCGTTTTACTTTTACTTATATATGAGTGGAAATCTAGTTATGTAACACTTTTTCAAAATATTCTCTAATAGCTTTTTCATCACTATAGTTATACTCAAAACCTAGTTTTTCTCCTAAATTTTGCGCTAATTCAGAAAATAAATCGAAAGCCACCGACAATGCATTTTGTATATCATCTTTTCCACAGTATGTATTAACGAACATACTATAATGTTGTGGGTCTAAGTAGTTCTTAAAATATTTACCATTCTTTCCTGTGCATATTTTGTAATCATATCCAAAACCTATATGCCACTCTATCATCATCATAAGCATGTCTCGTACATGTCTGTTATACATATCTAAATAATAGCCAACCTCATCTCTCGCTATTCCTTTAGCCACGTTGTTAAGGCACCACCAAAATTCATTACAACACCCTTTGTATTTTTCTATAGTTGGTCTTGTTACATAGTAGTTAATGTCGCTTGTTGGGTTTGAGTCTTTAATTAAGCCTCTTTTGTCTAATAATAAAAGCCTTAGGCTATCTTCATCAAAAGCTTGTTGAGCATATTTTTCGTTCAAAAAGCTTAAATCTATCCTGTTTCCGTCTTCAAACAGCATAAGGTATCCATATCTTTTTTTCAAGTCACTCCCCTCCCAACCAAAGTTAGGGCTATCAGGCTCTTGAATAATTGCTGTTTTACCAAAGTGGCTAATAAAACTTTTGTCATTTATAAAATATTCTACATCGTCAGTTACATACACTATATCGTAGTCCATATAGCAGTCTTTTGGTGCATTTGGGTTGGTTCTTGAACCATTCATAAACACAGCGCTTACCCTATCACTGTTTATAGCATAATCAAGAATTAGTTTCATCATAGTTTCTTCGTTTCTTTTCTTCATCTCTAGCTCCCCCTGTTTCTATTAATATCTTCCAAAAAACTGTATAAAATCAAACTTGATTTTATATTATTTTATCGAACTCATTTGTACTCAAGTATATCACCACACCGTTTGGTAAACAAGCTGCACTTTGTCCATCTTTGCTAATTTTTCCTGTCTGTACACAAACTTGGTCTGGGCAATCTGAGCTGTCAAAATAAAGTTCGCCTAACTTCGTTTTCTTAATAATAACACCTTCGATAACTAAAATATCTTCTTCACCATCTGTCAAATCGTATACTTTTACTAATTTATTATATACATACACTTCAGCAGTATTACTTTTTTGTTTAGGAATAAGCATTACACATATACACACAATAACTATAAGTGATAGTATTAATATATCAAATTTTTTTAGTAATTTCATTTATTTATCACCTTATTAAATCACAAAACACCAGTGGAAATATCACTTAAAAACATTACCTTTATTTTTATTGCATATACATTCACTTGAAATCATTTTACTTTTATATTATACTTATAAGTAAGAATTATGTCAACATAGTCAAATGACCTAAAAACACAAAACAAATTAATCTATTTGTTAAAAGGAGATAAATATGTCAAAAGTTATTATTATCGGAAGTGGCCCTGCAGGCATTTCTGCTTCGCTTTATACTCAAAGAGCAAATATAGAAACAACCATAATTGCTAAAGGTTTTGGTGCACTGTCAAAAGCAGAAAAAATAGAGAATTACTACGGCTTAAACAGTGTGGTAAGCGGCGACGAGCTTCACCATATCGGTATTGCGCAAGCAAAAAAATTAGGGGTAAACTTCGTTGAAGGTGAAGTAGTTGACCTTGGTTTTGAAGACATGCTAACCTTAACCCTTGCAAACGGAGATGTGCATAAGGCTGAGGCGGTTATTTTAGCAACAGGTGTAGGAAGAAACAAGCCCAATATAAAAGGACTTAAAGATTTTGACGGAAAAGGCATAAGCTATTGTGCTGTATGCGACGCCTTTTTTCACAGGGGAAAAGATGTCGCAGTTTTAGGAAACTCAGAATACGCCTTAGCAGAAGCCCTACATTTAAAAGAAGTTGTAAACTCTGTAACAATACTTTCAAACGGATTAGATTTAAACTTTGTTTTGCCTAAGGGGATAAAACACGATAATCGTAAAATTCAAAGTTTTACAGGCGAAAATGTGCTGAAATCAGTAGAGTTTACAGATGGTGAGCAAATCAATTTTAGCGGAGTATTTATAGCTCTTGGAATAGCAGGAAGTTCTGAACTAGCAAGAAAACTAGGTGCAGATATTGAGAACAACAGAATAGTTATTGATGATAATGCGGCTACTACTATACCTGGTTTATTTGCTGCAGGAGACTGCACAGGCGGAATGTTACAAATTTCTAAGGCAGTTTATGAGGGAGCAATAGCAGGAACTGGGGTAATAAAGTATTTAAAAAGTTTATAAATTTGTTTTTTTGACAATGTATGATAAAATATATTACAAAATTATTTATTTTAACAAATTATGCTTGAACAAGTTTAATTTATGTGGTAGAATGGTTTGGTATGATATTAAAACTTAACACAATTGTTTATTGTTGTATGGAAGGATGACAAAATTATAATGAAATCACTACATCTAGGTAGTTTATTAACATGCATTTGCATTACCTTATTTTTAACAATTAATATGTATTCTGCTTCGGCTAGTACTTTAGATACTCTCTTATTGACAGCTGTTCTGCCTGAAGGTGAAGAAAGCTCTGAACCTCTTGGAGACCCTGTTGCTGAAATTCCTGGAGAAGACCCATACCCAGAAAATTATGTTGAAATAGGTCAACTTCAATTGATTGAGAACAGTATTAGCGACGAGCTCTCAATGTGGGCTACAATTTTAATTGCTGCAGGTGGAGTAGGATTTATTGCTTCAATAACTTGGATTATTGCTGGAGCAATGCAACCAAAAAACCAAGTTGCCCCTATAATAAGAGACGATGAAAGACCTATGCAAAACACAAGACCTCAACAAAGAAGAAATATTCCAAACCAAAATATAACTGGTAGCGACTACGACGATGGATATGTAAATAAAGCCGCGCGCAGGCCTACCCAAGAAAGCCGTCAAGGTCAAAATCAAAGACCACAACAGTCTAACACACAAGCTCCTCAAAGACGCAGTGCGCCTGCTCAAAGAGATATTAGTTCACAAAGCTCTGCTAAATGGGATGATTTTTCAAGTAATTCATCACAACCTACTCAACAAACTCCAACTCAAAGGCATAACTATAACGATGGATTTAATAATTCTACTCAAAATAATGTTCGAAGAATGCGCACTTTAGATGATGTTAAAAAAGATAAGCAAGCTGCAACCGAGCAAGATAAAAAGAAATCTTCTTCTGCGTATGACACTCAAGAAATATTAAACGAATTTTTTAAATAACATTTCGACCTGCCTATTTATGGCAGGTCATTTTTATTGATAATGTTATTTGTCTTGTACTGCAAACATCATTGCTCATTCTACAAATTAAACTTGATTTTTGTACAATTTAAGAGTAAAATTATATTATCATATATTAGGTAGGTGATTATATTGAGTAATAGTAAAAATTTAGTTAACAGCAATATTATCACCTGTCGTTTTTGCGGTAAAGAAATGGATAAAATACAAATTAAGAAAAACGGAGATTTTGGATTTTGCCCTCATTGCCATAAAGTACTTTTAATCAAAGCACCTGACATGACAACTGATAAACACAGTAAAAAGGAATTTTTTCTAACTAAAAAAGAATTTAATTGCATGTATGAGCTTACTTTTTATATTATTCTTACTTATGTATTATATTTAGCTATAACGCATATAGACCATAACCTAGCAAGTGCATTTTTCTTTCACTTTCCTTACATGATTGTAACCTGTGCCTTTTTACCTTATTTTTATGCTAAATATATCGCTTCTATTTATCTTTATTATCGTCTTATTATAGCCAAAACAATTAAGTGTAACTACTTTGTACTTTTAATATATCTATTAAGCTTTGTATTAGCAATGCATTTTATAGGTAAATATGCATTTGCACCTTATTCTCTCTATGTATTAAGAGATTTAGCTTTTTTATTTGTTATGATAACAATGCTAATAACTCGAATACGAAATTCAAATTAATACTATAATTAACTATAAAGTAATAGGTTGGTGATATAATTTGAATGATAACAATATACAAAATTGCCGTTTTTGTCATAAAGAATATGACAAAACTAAAATTACAGTAAATGGAAAATATGGTTTTTGTCCTCATTGCCATAAAGTTGTACCTTTAACCGCTACTAGGCTTAAAATTGAAGAAGACAACACGAATAAAATTAAAGCTTTTAGGCCAGAATTTGTAAAAATATACGAAGTATTGATTTATGCTACAATAACCGGTCTTATGTATCTTGCTGCATATTATAGCAAGCCAGGTTCACTGGCTACATCGTTTTTAACTATACCATACTTAGTTTTAGCTGCAGGTGCTTGCCCTTATATTTTTGCAAGGTTTTACTGCCATGTTCATATGTATTTGCATGATGTTGTCAAAAAAATAATACCACATGATTTAATTGTCTCACTTGCATATTTGGCTAGTTTGGTAATTGTTTTATTGTTTTTATATTGGTTATTTGTGTCTCAAGTGCCCCCTATTCCTCTTGGATTAGACCTAATTTTGTTTTTTGTTAGAAATTCTTTTATTGTCGCAAATATTGCATATACTTTGTTCAGTAAATTAGGTACTAACCCAGATACAGAATAATAAGAGCAGAAACAATGCTTAATTGCTTAATATTATTACATATTTTTTAGTTTTCTACACTCTAAATTTTATCAATATTGACAATTTATTAGTAAAGTGCTAAACTATAATAGATAAACTTGAAAAAATAACAGCTTCCAAGTAAAAAACATCATAAAACAAAGTTTTTTACCTGTTTTCTGTTGTGTTTTTTAAGTTAATTAACTATATAATATTAAGATTTATAAGTTAATTCTCTTACAAAAGAAAGGATTGGAAAGTAATGAATAAAATTTTAGAAAAAATTAAGGCTCTTGGCATTGTGCCTGTTGTAAAAATTGATGACGTAAGCACGGCTATTCCTCTTGCAAAAGCACTATGTGACGGCGGTTTGCCTTGTGCAGAGATTACATTTAGAACAGCTCAAGCTAAAGAGGCTATCAGCCTAATCAGTAAAGAATTTCCTGATATGTTAATAGGTGCAGGAACTGTATTAACCACAAAACAAGTAGATGACGCTATTGAGGCAGGCGCTAAGTTTATTGTAAGCCCTGGACTTAACCCTGAAATAGTAAAATACTGTATAGATAAAGATATTCCTATTACACCGGGCACTGCTAATGCAAGTGATATTGAATGCGCTATTAGCCTAGGCCTTGATGTAGTTAAGTTCTTCCCTGCAGAGGTAAATGGCGGAATAGCTGCAATTAAAGCTCTTGCTGCACCTTACACACAAATGTGCTTTATGCCTACAGGCGGTGTTAGCTCTAAAAACCTTAACGACTACCTAAGCTTTGATAAAGTTATTGCTTGTGGAGGTAGCTGGATGGTAAACCCTGAGCTTTTAACAAAAGGCGATTATAAAGAGATTGAGAGACTTACAAGAGAGGCTGTTCTAACAATGTTAGGCTTTGAACTTGCACATGTTGGTATAAACGAGGCAGATGCAGATTCAGCAGCTAGTACAGGAAAAGGTTTTTCAGATTTACTTGGTTTACCAATTAAAGACGGAAACAGTAGCTTGTTTGTAGGTGGTTTAGTTGAGGTTATGAAAGGCCCTTATCTTGGCAAAAATGGCCATATTGCTATTAAAACAAATAGCATTGAACGAGCTATTGCTTACCTAAGCTCTTTAGGCTATAAATTTAATGAAGAGAGCCGTAAATATAACCCAAAAAACAAACTTATTGCAATTTACTTAGAAGATGAAATAGGCGGTTTTGCAACTCACCTATTACAAAAATAAGCCTTCACGAAAGGATTGAAATACATGAATGCAGCTGCATTTTTTAAATTGAGTTATGGACTATATGTAATAAGCTCAGAGTTTGAGGGAAGCCAAAGTGGGCTTATAGTAAACACTTTACTGCAAACTTCTGCAGACCCACAAACCGTATGCGTTACAATATCAAAAAACAGCTATACTATGTCGTTAATTGAGAAATCGGACAAGTTTTGTGCCACTGTTCTTACACAAAGTGCAGATATAGATTTTATTGGAAATTTTGGATTTAATTGCGGAAAAAGCTTCGATAAGTTTGATAAAATTGACTGTGTTATAGCCAAAAACGGTATTAAGTATTCAAAAAGTCATGCCGCTGCTATGTTTGAGTGCACTGTTACTTCTTCAAAAGACTTGGGAACTCATATTATGTTTTTTGCAGATGTAAACGAAGCTGAAATTATAAGTGACGAGCCTGTTATGACCTATGCTTATTATCACAGTGTTGTAAAGGGTTCAACCCCTAAAAACTCTCCTCTTTATACAAAAGAAGACAGCGGCAAAAAGGGCTATAAGTGCTCTATTTGCGGGCATATTGAAGAAGTAGAAGAGCTACCTGACGGTTACACTTGCCCAATTTGTAAGAAGAGTAAAGAATTTTTTGATGCACTATAAATTTTACATTAAATAAAAAAAGTCTCTACTGAGCCGATATAATTTTCGGCATAGTAGAGACTTATTATTTTGTAAAACTAAATAACTAAACCACCATTATTAACCTTAAACAAAATGGATATTTCTTTTTTTAGTTTCTCGTAATTTAGCAATTTCTTATCTTCTTTTAAAATCTCGTCGGCACATTTTCCTGCTAATCTTAAAACTGCCATATCTTCTGCCATATTGGCTATTTTAAGCTTTGGTAGACCATGTTGTTTTTTTCCAAAAAAATCACCTGGCCCTCTCATTCTAAGGTCTGCGTCGGCTATTCTAAATCCGTCTGAACTCTCTTTCATTATCTTCATGCGCTCGCTAGCCTCTTCATTTTGTGCATCGCTTATCAATATACAGGTAGACTTATGTTCTCCCCTGCCTACTCGACCTCTTAATTGATGCAATGCAGATAATCCGTGCATTTCAGAGTTCTCTATAAGCATTATTACCGCATTCGGAACATCTACTCCTACTTCAACAACAGTGGTAGATAAAAGAATTTTCTTCTCTCCCAAAGAGAATTCTCTCATAGCCTTTTCTTTCTCTTTAGCCTTCATTTTTCCATGAAGAACTCCAATAAAATCGCTGTCGAAATATTCAGACAAAAATTCTTTGTAAGAGTTAATATCAGCTAAATCAGATACTCCCTCTTCAATTAAAGGGCAGATAATATAGGCTTGTCTCCCCTCTTCTAAATGCTGTTTTATATAGTTATATGCCCTAATTCGCTTTGAGCTATCTATAGTATAAGTCTCTATTTTTTGTCTACCCGGAGGAAGCTCGTCAAGCACACTAATATCAAGTTCACCATATACCATAAGGGCTAAAGTTCTCGGAATAGGAGTAGCACTCATAACTAAATTATGCGGACTACTGCCTTTTTTAGCTAGTTCTAAACGCTGTTTAACTCCAAACCTATGTTGCTCATCTGTAATAACAAGCCCTAAATTTTTAAAGCTTACTTTCTCACTAATAAGTGCATGCGTACCTATTAAAACATCTATTTCACCGTTTTCAAGCCTAGCATAAAGTTCACGCTTATTTTTAGCAGTTAACGAACCCGTTAAAAGCTCAACTTTGAGAGTTTTAAGCATTTTACTAAAACTCTCAAAGTGTTGCACTGCTAAAATTTCGGTAGGTGCCATAACTGCACACTGTACAGCATTTTTTGCAAAACTATAGCACAATGCTGCCGCCACTGCAGTTTTACCGCTTCCTACATCTCCTTGCAAGAGTCTATTCATAGGAATATTCTTTTTTAAATCTGTGGTACAGCTATCAATCGCCCTTTTTTGGGCACCAGTAAGCTCAAAAGGTAGCAATTTTTTAAACTCATTTGTATAATCTTGTTTTAGCACATGCCCTGTATAACTTTTATTTTTTTCTTTAATTTTTCTCATGCCTATTTGAAGAATTAAGAACTCTTCAAATATAAGTCGTTTTCTTGCTATTTCTACCGCTTGCTCGTCTTTAGGAAAATGTATGCTTCTAAGCGCATAATTTGTATGACAAAGTCCGTATTCTTTTCTCATTCTGTCGGGTATGCAGTCTTCGTCTCCCTCGGGTAAAAACTTTAATGCTTCTTTCACAGCGGCACTAACTATTTTAGAAGTCAATCCATTTGTTAAGTGGTAAATAGGTACTAACTCAACCGCTTTACTCTCTTGCATAAATTCAGGAGAAAGCATCTCTTTTCTTCTTTTATTTCCTGTTACCTTTGCCCTAAACAAATATGTTTCGCCCTCTTTTAAGAGCATAGGAATGTACTTGTTATTAAAAAAAGTTAAGTTTATATCTCCACTATCGTCACTCACAGTAACTTTTGCAATTTGTTTGCCACCTGCAATCATCCTAATTGACGGCTTGTCATGCACTGTAGCTTTGATAACACAAATTTCATCTAGCTCTGTTTCATCAATTGCCTTAACATCTGCCCAATTTATATATGTTCTAGGGTAAAAATTGATTAAGTCCTTTACTGTATAAACATCAAGCTTATTAAAGAGTTTAGCTCTATTCGGTCCAATACCCTTAAGGTAGCAAATATCCATTTTATCTGTCTCTCTCATAAGCCCTCTCCTTTACTGTTTTATATTAAGCACTATATTAAAAAGTTAATATAGTGAGGCATTAAGATGTTTTCTGTCTCACTATATATATTAAATGTAGGGGTGGCACCCTCGACAACCCGATGCTGATGTTTTTCGGGAAGTCGGGGACGCTTCCCCTACAATTATTATTTATTAAAATTTACAATAACCTTAAATTGACAGCTCGATAACTTTTACTATGCAATTAAGCTTGGTCTCTATGCTTTGCACCTACAACATTCTCAAGGTACTCATCATATGTGCAACGTCTATCTACTACACCACCATCTGGTAAAATTTCTATAATTCTGTTGGCAACAGTTTGAATAAACTCATGGTCATGAGAAGAGAATAGCACAACACCTTTATAGTCTATAAGACCGTTATTTACTGCTGTAATAGACTCAAGGTCTAAATGGTTTGTAGGTTGGTCAAGCACAAGCACATTACTTCCATACATCATCATTCTAGACAACATACAGCGCACTTTCTCACCACCTGAAAGCACCTTAACAGGTTTATAAACGTCCTCTCCAGAGAACAACATTTTGCCTAAAAATCCTCTTAAATAAGTCTCTGTAGTATCTTTTGAATACTGCTCTAACCACTTGATTATTGTGTCATTGTTTTCGTTAAAAAACTCTGAGTTATCTTGCGGAAAGTATGATTGTGAAGTAGAAACACCCCATTTAAATGTTCCGCTATCTGCTGTTGTCTCTTCCATAAGTATATCAAACAAAGCAGATATTGCAAACTCATTATTTGCTAAAAACACAACTTTATCAGTTCTATCGATAATAAAAGAAACATTGTCAAGAACTTTTTCGCCATCAACTGTTTTTGTTAAGCCGTCTACTTGAAGAACGTCTTTTCCTAAGTCTCTATCCATAGAAAAGCCTACATAAGGATATCTTCTTGAAGAAGCAGGAAGCTCTTCAACTGATATTTTCTCAATTAATTTTTTTCTAGAAGTAGCTTGCCTTGATTTTGATTTATTAGCAGAGAAACGTTGAATAAAGTTCTGTAAATCTTTAATTTTCTCTTCAGCCTTACGGTTTTGCTCTCTTAATAATTTTTGTATAAGTTGACTTGACTCGTACCAGAAGTCGTAGTTACCCATATACATTTTAATTTTTCCATAATCAATATCGACAATATGAGTACAAACATTGTTAAGAAAATACCTATCATGCGACACAACTATAACTGTGCCGTGGTAGTCCATTAAAAAGTCTTCAAGCCAAACTACAGACTTAGCGTCTAAACCATTGGTAGGCTCGTCTAAAAGAATAACATCAGGGTCTCCAAAAAGGGCCCTTGCTAATAACACTTTAACCTTCTCACTTTGTGTTAATGTGCTCATCTCATTGTATAAAATATCAGAGCTAAGACCTAAGCCTTGCAAAAGTTTACCTGCGTCTGTCTCTGCGTCCCAACCGTTAAGCTCTGCAAACTCTGCTTCTAAATCTGCAGCCCTTAAGCCGTCTTCTTCAGAGAAATCCTCTTTTAAATAAATAGCATCTTTCTCTTTCATAATGCTATAAAGAGTCTCGTTTCCACCTATAACTGTGTCTAAAACCGTTAGTTCTTCATATGCGAAGTGGTCTTGTTTTAAAACAGAAAGACGTGCCTTTTCTTTAAGTGCTACCTCACCTGTAGAGGGCTCAAGCTCGCCTGACAGCACTTTTAAAAATGTTGATTTACCCGCACCGTTTGCTCCTATTATACCGTAGCAGTTATCTGGGTTAAAAATTAAATTTGTTTTTGAGAATAAATTCTCTCCGCTAAAACTAAGCGAAACATCGTTGACTGATATCATTAATATGCCCATGCCTTTCGTATCTAAAAATTATTCGTACTATTATACCACAATAAACATAACTTTTAAAGTGATTTATAAGATAAACTTAGAAATTTTTAATGTTTATTTTGTGCTAAATCTAAAAAACAAGTTCAGAGTTAAAATATATTTACTTTGCATTATACTTCTTCAAAATATTTTCTTCCTATTGTTAAGAAAACAAAACCTAATACAAATAGTACCGACAAGCTTAAAACTCCAATAGCGTCGCTATTAGTAACTTGTGTAATAACTCCAACTAATAACGGGCCTATAACAGCTGCAAATTTACCGAAAATATCATAAAACCCAAAATACTCATTAGATTTATTCACTGGTACTAACTTACCAAAATAAGAGCGGCTAATAGCTTGAATGCCACCTTGTACCAAACCAACCATACTAGCTAATATCCAAAAAAGAATTTGAGAAGCACCAATGTTATCAGGAGAGACCTCAATAATATAACCCATAACAAAACCAACTATAGTAATAAGCAAATACAATAACACTGCTGTTTTTAGCAAGTTAATTGAACCAAATATACCCGAAAGTTTATTAAATAAAATAGAACATGGAATTGCAATAATTTGTGTAACTAAAAGCGCCATAATCATTCCTGTGCTGTCAAGCCCTAATTTTGCTCCGTAAGAGGTAGATACAGATATAATTGTATTAACTCCGTCTATGTAGAAGAAATAAGCTAGTAAAAAAAATAGTATTCTTTTGTGCTTAATTATATCAAAAAAAGTCTCTTTTAAATTGGCAAGCGAAGATTTTATAAGCTGTGAGCTCTCAGCCTCTACGTAATGTACTTGATTAACATTTTTAAGCAACGGAATTGAAAAACCTAACCACCATAGTGAAGTAAAAATAAAAACAAGTTTTAAAGCCGCTGGATTTGATGCCCCCATAGCTAAAAGAATTCCAAAAGAAATAACAAAAGCTATAGTACTGCCACCTGCGTAACCCATAGCAAAACCCCAAGAAGATACTTTATCCATATTCTTTTTTGTGGTGACATCGGTTAAAAAAGAATCATAAAAAAGGTTTGCTCCAGAAAAACCGATATGTGAAACAATGTAGCCTATTAACAAACCTATGTAGTGGTCTGTAATTGCACATAAAAAAGTAAAAGCTACTCCTAAAACCAAAAAGGTCATAAACAACTTCTTTTTATATCCTTTGTTGTCGCCTAGTGCTCCTAAAAATGGAGACAAAAATGCAACAATAAATGTAGCAGCAGAAGTTCCGTAAGACCATAAAACCAAGTTATCTTGCCCTGCTGCTTGAGCTACTGATGCAAAATAAATTGGAAATATTGCGGCAAGCATATTGGTAGCATATACAGAGTTTGCCCAGTCGTAACATATCCAACTTCTCTCTTGTTTTGTAAATTTCATTGTTATTTCCCTCTCTTACCCTTATTTTTATCAATAATTTTTCCATAGCAACAGTCTACACCCGCCAAATCTATTACAACTTCAAAAACATTTGCTCTAATATCTTCTGCGCTTGACACTTTTACCGGAATATAGTTTGTTGTGTGCCCTTCGTATACATTTTTATCAGACTCACGCTCAAAAAGAATTTTCACCTCTTTACCGACATGGCTTTTGTAAAATTCATTTTGTGTTTTAGCGCAAACTTCGTGCATTTCTTTGCTTCTCTTATGTTTTATACTATTACTAATTTGTCCCCTCATATTTGCAGCTTTTGTTCCCTCTCTTATCGAGTAAGGAAAGATATGCGCTTGTGAGAAATTAACTTTTTTAACAAAATCTAAACTTTTATTAAACTCGTCTTCACTCTCCATAGGAAAGCCTACCATAATATCGGTAGTTATTGCGCAGTTCTTAAAGTTATCTCTCAGGTTATTTACTATCTCAAGGTACTCTGCTGTGCTGTAATGTCTGTTCATTCTTTCTAAAGTTTCATCGCATCCGCTTTGTAATGAGAGATGAAAGTGATTACATAGCTTATCAATCTTAGCCATTCTTTTAATAACGTCTAGTTGCAATAATTCAGGCTCTAACGAGCCTAATCTCACTCGTTCAATTCCATTAACCTTGGCTGCACACTCGATAGCATCACAGAGCGTAAGTCCAAAATCTTGCCCGTAACAAGATAAATTTATTCCTACCAAAACAACTTCTTTATAGCCGTTTTCGCTTATTTTATTAATTTCAACTGCTATGTCTTCAATAGGTTTTGAGCGTACTCTGCCTCTAGCGTAAGGAATAATACAGTAAGAGCAAAACCTATTGCAACCGTCTTGTATCTTTATGTAGGCTCGTGAGCGGTCTGAGAAGTTATTAACTTCCATTTTTTCAAACTTTTCATCACTTTTATGAGACTCAATATCAATAATTCTTTGCTTATTAGAAATATTACTCATTATATGTCCTACAAGCCTTGACCTGCCTTGAGTTCCAAGAACTATATCAGCCTCTTTTAACTCTTCACTTTTTTTAGGAAATGCTTGTGCCATACAGCCTGTAAGAACTACTACAGCACTCGGATTATTCTTTTTCTCACGTCTGAGGGTTTGCCTAACCTTTTGATCCCCAGTAGACGTAACCGTGCAAGAGTTTAGAATAAATACATCACATTCCTCATTCGCTGCTGCACTGCTAAATCCATTAGAATCAAGCATTGTAGCTATAGCCTCAGACTCATACTTATTTACTTTACAACCAAGAGTTATTATTTTATACTTCAAGTTAAATTACCTTTCTTCGCTAAAAAATTTGCTGCATTTAGTAAGTTATTTCCTCAATATCTTTTCCATTGCCTTGCCTTTTGCAAGTTCATCAACAAGCTTATCAAGATATCTCATTTCTTTCATTAACGGGTCTTCTATTTCACTTATTTTAACTCCACATACAGAGCCTGTAATCTTAACTCTGTTAGGGTTAGGGTTTGGAGCACCCTTAAAAAATGTCTCCATATCTATTCCTTCGCTAACTTTTAGTAGTAATTCGTCTAAACTATAACCAGTAAGCCAACAAATAACCTCATTTACTTCTTCATCAGTTCTACCTTTTTTCTCTGCTTTTGCAACATATAACGAATAAATGCTATCAAAACTCATTTTAAAAATTCTATTTTCACTCAAAGGTATTTCCTCCTTGTTAATTTTACTGTGTAAGTTATATTAAACAAATAATACTTTATAGTGTGAGCTATTACATTTCTGGGTTTTCCTCAAGCCATAGATGAAGTTCTTCCCATTTAAGCATAAGCTCTTCACCCTCTTTTCTAAGTTCTTCTAAATCATGAGATATTTCAAGCGATTTTTCATAATCAATTGAAACCTCGGGTGAACTTAAAAGCTCATGTTTTCTCTCTGTTTCAAGCTCATTTTTTTCTATCATTGTTTCACATTTTGCAAGGTCGTTCTTCACTTTTCTATATAAAGCACGCTTTTCTTTAACTTGTCTATAATCGTTTTGCTTTTGTGGTTTTTCTTCCTCTACTTCTTCTTTTACGGTATGCATGTCTACAAAGTCATCATAATTTCCCATATAGGTATTAATACCCTCTTTGTCTAAATACATAACTTTTTGAGCGAGTTTATTAATTAAATATCGGTCATGGCTTACTACTAATAAAGTACCATCATAAGTAAGCAATGCCTCTTCTAATGCTTCTCTAGCACTAATATCAAGGTGGTTTGTAGGCTCATCTAGAATTAAAAAGTTGGTTTTTTGTAGCATAAGTTTTAATAAAAGCACCCTAGCACGCTCTCCACCGCTTAAGCCTTTTACAGGCTTAAAAACCTCTTCGCCTCTAAACAAAAATACTGCTAACGCATTTCTCACCCAAGTTTGTTCTTTTAGAGGGTACAAGTCCCATATTTCATCAATTACGCTTTTGGTCTCGTCTAGGTTACCTTGTGCTTGGTCGTAGTATCCTACATCTATATTCGAGCCAAATCTCACACTACCTATATCTGGCTTATAAACACCTAAAAGAACTTTTAAAAGTGAAGTTTTACCGCATCCGTTAGGCCCTATTAAAAAAATTCTTTCTTGCCTTTGCACATACATATTCACATCTTTAAAAAGTTTGTTATCCTCAAAGCTAAGGGCTAAGTCGTCTGCCATTAAAACGTCATTTCCACCACGTCTGCTGGCTTTAAACTCAAAGTTAATGTCCAGCGGTAAATCCTCTGGTTTCTCCAAAGTAGCCTCTAGCCTATCTATTTGTTTTTGTTTTGAGGCAATAGTAATGTAGTTTCTCTCTTGATTAAACCTTTTTTGTTGCTCTATTATGCCTTCAATTCGTTCTATCTCTTTTGTTGTTTTGTCATATTCTCTTTGCATCGAGAGTCGACGCTCTGCCTTTTGAGTAACAAAAGCACTGTAATTCCCCTTATAAGAGTAAAGTTTTTTGTTCTCAATTTCAAATGTGTTATTTGTTACTTTATCTAAAAAATACCTATCGTGAGATATTACAATAAATGCTCCGTTATAGCTTTTCAAAAAATCCTCTAGCCACTCAGTAGCCTTAATGTCAAGATGATTTGTAGGCTCGTCTAATAGTAAAAAGTTTGCTCCACTTAAAAGCATTTTTGCAAGTTGTAGCTTTCCTTTTTGTCCACCACTTAAAACTTTTACCGGTTGATTAATTTGCTCTTCATCAAAGCCAAGCCCTACAAGCGTACTTTTTGCTCTATTTTTATAGGTTAGCCCACCTAAATCAGCAAATTGCTCATTAAGAGCCATTTGTTTTGATACTAAATCATCGAGATTATTCTTCTCTACCAAAAGCTTTTTATTCAGCTCGTCTATCTTTTTTTCTAGTTCAATTAAATTGTTAAAAACAGTTAAGACCTCTGCATATGCACTTTTATTTTCATCGTGCCCAACGTGTTGCATCATATATCCCAGTTTTACATCTTTACCAAAAAACACCGACCCTTCGTCTGCTTCATACTCTCCTGATAAAACTTTAAAAAGGCTGGTTTTTCCCGAGCCATTAATACCCACAAGGGCTATATGGTCATTTTTTTGAACCTCAAAGCTTACATTGTTAATTATTGTATCTACCGAAAACATAAGCTTAATATTATTTACACTTAAAATCGCCATTTTTATGATATTCCTTTTCAATTTACATTCATAATTAATAGTATACTGAATTTTGAGTTTGAAATCAAGTGTTAAAGGTGATATAATGAAACAAAAATCACTAAATTCTATGAAAAGAGGTAATATTATGGATATAGGTATATCTACAGCCTGCCTTTACCCAATGATTACAGAAGATGCAACAAAAAAATTATTAGATATAGGTTATAATAATTTCGAGTTTTTTGTTAATAGCTTAGAAGAAACCACTCCTGAATTTTTATATAAATATAAAGAGATGCTAGACGATAATGATGCGAAAATAATATCACTTCATCCCTACAGTAGCTTAATGGAGAGCATGTATTTTTACTCTACTTATGAAAGACGTTTTACAGACGGACTTAAAATGTATGAAAATTATTTTAAGTCCGCTCAATTTTTAGGAGCTAAATATTTTGTGTTACACGGTAACAAGATTTGGGGTACACCCCAAAAAAAATATAAAATAGAAGAACACGCAAATATTTATATGAGAATAAGTGAATTAGCAAATAAATACGGAGTGACTGTATGCCAAGAAAATGTTTTTGGTTATAATAGTGAAAGTATAGAGTATATAGAAGAACTTAAGCGACTATTAAAAAACAATATTAGCTTTGTACTTGATGTAAAACAGTGTATTAGGAAAAATATACAACCATTAGATATGTTAAAAGTTATGGGTGAAAACCTAAAGCATGTACACATTAGCGACAATAACCAAAGTAATGATTGCTTACTTCCAGGAAATGGAAATAGTAATTTGGAAAAATTTGTTAATTGCTTAAAAAAAACTAATTATCAAGGAGCACTCATCATTGAGGTATATTCTACAAGTTATAAAAATATTAATGAAATATATGAATCTAAAAAATTTATTCAAAATATAGTCAAATGAATTTTTTAAATAAATATTTAGAAAAAACATAGAAAATAAGCCTTTTTTTCACTTAACATATAATGGTATATCTGAATAACAATTAATAATTATTGTAATAAATGATAATAATATAGTTAAGTTTCTATATTATTTTTTTGTTTAGTAAAAATAGCATAAATGTAAGCTCTTTATCTTTACGTATCGTCACCCGTGAAAACAATTCACAATTCCTTTAATTTCGACAAAAAAAGTTGTATACTTATCCATACCTTTTCGATAATTTATATTTTTCACCTTTATCATCATTATCAAACGGAGGAAAAAGTATTGGACTATAAAAAAAGCATGAGACTAGGAGAGATACTGAAAAATTTGAGAAAAAAATACAATTTCACACAAGATTTTGTAGCTTCTCAACTTAATTTAAGCCGCTCTACTTACACTTATTACGAAACTGGCAAAACAGAACCTAATTTAAAAAGCTTAGGTATCTTATCAAAATTATACAATGTTGATTTAGAGACATTTCTTATGGATCAAAAGTCGTTTAATTTAGCTGATTCAAACACTTCAAAAAAAAATAAATCATTACAAGTGGGTATAAACGCTTTAACTCCTGAAGAACGTAAGCTAATAGCACTTTTCAGGGTATCTGATGATGCTAAGCGAAAAAAATTATTAACCGAGCTTATTGAAAATAAAAACAAAACATAATCAGTTATTTTATGCCATATTTTGCTATTTTCATGTTTCTATAATTACACCAATAAAAGAACTAATACATAATACTATATGGTTCTTTTAAATTTTTTTACTGCTATATTCAGTATACTTAAACAAATAATTATATTAAATTCAACCCCAATAAAGCTTGACTTTTGTTATAAAATTTTATAACAAAAGTCAAGCTTCTATATTTGTATAAATATTAATTTTATGTGCCTTAAAGTAAAGATTATGTCTCACTTTTTTTACCATTGTGATGAAATTGCTTGAAAAAAAGCATGTATACAACTATAATTTTATTATGTTCAAACCACTTCAAAATTCACCAAATCTGTGCTTATAAAACTGTCAGTTAAATCAATGTTTAACTATGTGTATAGGGGTTTTATGAACAGAAATTTGTTATAATTATGTAATGGTATGACTATAAATTTGTAATGAAAGGCTGTAATTAATATGAGTACAATAGTTATTGATGCATCATCATTTAAAGAACAAGGCGGTTGGGTTTTAGACACTCAGTTTGTAGTCAATATGGGTTCTCCTTATTTGCTTGCACACGGAATAGGAACGCCTGTACAAGACGCTAAAACAAACTTTGAAGTAGAAAACGATGGAGACTACACGGTGTATGCGTACGCCTTTAACTGGCTTGCCCCTTGGAAAAAAGAAGCTGTAGGCAAATTCGTTGTTAAAGTAGACGAAACCGAGGTAGGCACTGTTTTCGGCGTGAAAGCAGATGAATGGGGTTGGGAGAAAGGCGAGAAAATTTCTCTTAATAAAGGCAATCACACAATAACACTTAAAGACTTAACAGGTTTTGAGGGCAGATGTGGTGTTATTGTTTTAAGTGACGAAACCCCACAGTTACCTACTGGTGCGAAAGAAGTTACAGATTTTATATTAAGTTCAAAAAAAGGCTCAAAACTTTTAAAAGAAGAATACGACCTAGTAGTTGCAGGTGGCGGAATTGCAGGTATGTCTGCGGCGCTAACAGCGGCAAGAAGTGGGCTAAAAACCGCATTGGTGCAAGATAGACCTGTTGTAGGTGGTAATAATAGCTCAGAGGTTAGAGTGTGGCTAGGTGGAAAAACAAATTACGAACCTTTTCCTGGCATAGGAAACATTACAAACGAGTTTGAGCAGTTAAAAGCAAGGCATTATGGCCCTGATAACTGTGCAGAAATATACGAAGA